>JBJKYR010000056.1:0-27101 GCA_045560945.1 Alphaproteobacteria bacterium
AAAACAATTGAAGATATTCATATTAAACATGAAGGTGAGCAAATTATTTTTAATGTTAGTGCAAAATCTTTTTTACATTCTCAGGTCAGAATAATGGTAGGTACATTGGTTGATATTGCTAAAGGCAATATAAATAAAACAATTTCAGATATTATTAATTCAAAAGATAGAGAAGTTGCTGGTCAAACAGCACCTGCACATGGTTTGTATCTAAAAAAAATTGATTATTAATTTAATACTTATTTTAATTGTTACGAGACTCTAATAATTTCTTCTTGATTAACGATAGCCCATTTTCTTGTTTTGATTTATAGGACTCATTAAAAGCTTCTAATTGCCATCCTTCAAGACGACCTCTTAATTCCTCAATATTATTTAATTTCCATTGATTTGTTGTATTTTCATCTTTCCAAGCTTTTTTCTCTTCATCAGACCTCCCACAACCATAGCAAAATCCACTAATAGGATCTGTTTTGCAGATACTGATACATGGAGATACAACATTTTCTTGATTCATATTAAATATAAATATATTTTTTTTTGATTAATTCAAATACAATGCAAAATTAATGGCTAAAATATTTATTGTTTATTCACATTATGATGAAAAATCTTTTAACTTTGCAATTAGAGAAACTTTTATTAAAAAAGCTGAAGATGAAGGCCATAAAATAGATTTGGTTGATTTATATAAAGAAAAATTTGATCCTGTATTTTCTGGTCAAGAACCAGACGCGGAGGTTTTAGATCACCGAAATAGAATTGAAAAATGTGATGTAATTGTTTTGATTGCTCCAATTTGGAACTTTAGAATGCCTGCCATTTTAGAAGGATGGATTGATAAAGTTTTAGCTCCCCCATGGGCGTTTACCTTTAAGAGACTAATGGGTAATTATGGATACCCACTTGGCAATTTAAAAAATAAAAAAGCAATAATTTTTTGTACTTATGGATCACCAAGAATGGCTATAACAACTTTTTTCTTAAACCTTCCTATTAGAAGATTGAAAAGAGGCGTATTTCATATTTGTGGCATTACTAAAATAAACTATAGAAGATACTTTGCCGTTCCTTTTGTGTCTGACCTAAAAAGAAAATCATATTTAGAAGATGTTGCTAATTCAGTTAAATGGATTTAACTAAAAATTCATTATTTTTTTTTCATGAATTTTTCATATAAAAATATAGATACTGCTCATAGTCAAATTAAAAATCAAATTATTCAAACACCATTGATATCAAATGATTATCTAAATAAAAAATTAGACTCTAAAGTCTTTTTTAAACTTGAGAATCTTCAGAATACAGGATCGTTCAAATTCAGAGGAGCTTCTTATAAAATTTCTAAAATTAGTGAAGAAAATAAAAAAAATGGAGTAGTTGCTTACTCTTCTGGCAATCACGCTCAGGCAGTTGCATATGCATCTCTTCAACAAAATATTAATTGTAAAATTATTATGCCAAAAAATGCACCAACAATTAAAATTGAGAATACAAAAAAATATAAAGCTGAAGTTATTCTTTACGATCCTGAAACCCAATCTAGAGAAAGTATAGGAGAAAAAATTTCTATTGAAGAAAATAGAACATTAATACGTCCATATGACGATATTGATATAATCGCTGGTCAGGGGACAGCTGGTTAAAGAAATATATGAGCAACTTATACAAAGTTCTATTGTTCCAGATATATATTTATGTTGTTGTGGAGGTGGAGGTCTAATCGCAGGAACTTCTACGTACTTAAAGGATAAATTTAAGAATATAAAATCTTTTTCTGTAGAGCCATTTGGATTTGATGATACAAAAAAGTCACTTAATAGCGGAAAAATATTAGCAAATGAAAAGGGCCATCAATCTATTTGTGATGCCATTATAACTCCTCAGCCAGGAAATTTGACTTTTGCAATTAATCTTAAAAATCTTGAAGATGGACTAGTTGTAAACGATGATGAGGTGAAGAATTCAATAAAAATTTTGGCAGAACATTTAAAAATTATAGTTGAACCTGGAGGGGCAGTAGCCGCAACAGCCGCACTAACAGAAAAGATAGATTTAAAAAATAAAACTGTAGTTGTAATGATTTCAGGAGGAAATATTGATCTTGAAATGTTTAGAAGTTTATGAAAAATTTTAAAATTGCTAAAATTCAACAAAAATTAAAAAATAAAAATATAGACTGCTTAATTATAAACCGAACAGATGAGTTTTTAAATGAATATATTCCACAAGATGCGGAGAGATTATTTTGGGCTACTGATTTTTCAGGATCTGCAGGGAGAGCTATAATTAGTCAAAATAACTCAAATCTATTTGTGGATGGTAGATATACTTTTCAAGCAAAAGAACAAATAGATAGTGGCGTCATCTCTTTATTGCATTTGAATGATTTTTATAAAGAATTAAACAAACATCTTAATAAAAATAAATGTGTTGGATTAGATCCTAAGCTTCACTCAATTGAAGAGGTTAATAAAATTATTGAATTAACGAATAAAAATGAAACGAAGTTACATTTTACAAATCCTAATCTAATAGATGAACTGTGGATAGATAAGCCTGAACGTAAATACAGTTCTATTTTTGATCATCCTATAAATTATGCTGGAATTGAGACATCAGATAAAGTTGATCAATTTATACAAGAACTAAAAAATAATAATTTAGAAAGTTATTTTCTGTCAAGTCTTGACTCTATTGCTTGGTTATTAAATTTAAGAGGAGATGATATCTTGCATACCCCTCTAGCATTCGCTTATTGTTTTATTTCTATTGAATCTAAACCTATTTTATATGTATGTGTTGAGAAATTAAATGTGGATTTAAAAATTAGGCTTAGTAAGTTTTTAACTTTGGAGCCAATTGAAAAAATACACAATATTTTTAATAACTTAAGACAAAATTTAAAAATTGGTTTTGATTATAAAAATACATCTTACTTTTTTTATAATTTAGCTCTTAAAAATAAACACACACCTTCAAATTTACAAAACCCATGCTTAATTCCTAAAGCATTAAAAAATGAAACTGAGCTTGAGGGTTCTAGGAGAGCTCATATTAGAGATGGAGTAAGTATTACAAAATTTTTGTGTTGGTTAAAAAATCATCAAAGTGTTGAAACAGAAAATGAGATTTCTGTCGCTAATAAATTATTGTCTTTTAGGAAGTCAAATGATTTGTTCCATTCAATTTCTTTTGAACCAATTTCAGCTATTGGCAAAAATGCTGCCCTACCCCATTATCGTGCTGATAAAAATAATCCTATAGCACTAAAAAATAATTGCATTTATTTATCTGATTCAGGTGGACAATATTACGATGGAACAACAGATATAACCCGTACTATAATTTTGGGAGAGCCAGATCGAGAGCAAATAGACAGATTTACAAGGGTTTTAAAGGGACATATTAATCTCTCAAGCCATACATTTCCAAAGGGCACAAAAGGCACTGATATTGATTATTTGGCAAGAAAAAGTTTACAGGAAATCGATTGTGATTATGACCATGGGACAGGTCATGGAATTGGAAGCTTTCTTAGTGTTCATGAGGCACCTCAACGCATATCTAAAAAAACCATGTTTGAAAGTATTGAATTATTGCCAGGAATGATTTTGTCTAACGAGCCTGGGTATTACAAAGAAGGAGAATATGGAATACGTATTGAAAATATCCTTGTTGTAAAAGATGACAAAGAAAACAAACTTAAATTTGAAAATCTTTCTTGGGCGCCAATTGATATAGATTTAATTGATCCTAATATGCTGAATGATAATGAATTAGTGTGGGTTAATGAGTATCACCAAAAAGTGTATGAGAAACTATCTAATTTTCTTAACTTAGAGGAGAAGCGTTGGTTACAGGAAGTAACTATGCCTCTCAAGCTCTAGTAAGAGTCATAAGTAAAACTGATTATATTTACCTTCTTTATCAAGCTTACGCATTCTATGTTCTAAATCATATGTATTAGAAGACTCAGATAGATATTTTTCAATCTTTTCTAGGTCATGGTCAAAAGTAAATGATTTAAAAAAAGTCTTAAGCAGCTTTTTTATCATTTCTTTTTTCCTTTTTGTATAAATGTTCAGTTAACGCTGATCTCCAATCTTTACCGTATTCATTTCTAAAATATCTGACTAAATGTGGATCAATGTTATCAAAACCGTAATCATTAACACTTTTGTAGGTAGTGCCTATAAAACTAAGTAGATTTTTAATCATTAATTATCCTTTTTTCTTCATATAGGATTTTTAAATATGCAAATCAAGCAAGTTAAATACATATATTATATGCGAATAATGCATATATAAATTCATTAAATTTTTATTTTTTTATAAGTATCTCTAATTTTAATTAAAAAACGATTTTATATGAAAATTATCATACACTTAAGGTTTAATTCAAGATAGTTAGTTATAAAGATGATTATTATTTTAACCCAATGTTTTCCTCCAAAAGTAGGAGGTATAGAAAATCTTGTAGAGAATCTATCAATTGAATTAAGTAAGACCCATGAGGTTTTGGTATTAGCTGATCAACATAATAAATCTAAAGATGCTTTATATGATGTTAGTCATAAAAATAATTTTCTAATTAACAGATTTGGTGGATTAAAATTTTTTCGTAAGAGAAAAAAAATATCTGAGTTAAAAAAATATTTAGATACAAAAAAAGTGTCCTGTATAATTGGTGATAGTTGGAAAAGTTTTGAGTTAAGTATAGATATTATAAGAGACCTATCGATCACATCTATTTGCCTTGTACATGGAAATGAAATTATAACTAAAAATTCGCGTCATAAGAAGAGAGTAACTTCTACGCTTAGCAAAATTTCTCATATCGTGTGTAACTCCAACTTCACAAAAGATTTAGTTAGAAAAACAGGCATTATAAATCAATCAATTGTATGTATATATCCTGGAGCTCAAAATAACATTAATTTACCTGAAAAAATTATTCCAAAGTTAGATGGCAGTCCCATATTAGTTACGTTAGCAAGATTAGAAAAAAGAAAAGGGCACTCATATGTTTTAACTGCAATAGCAAAGTTAAAAAACGAATATCCAAATATTCTTTATGTGATTGCTGGATCAGGGAAGGAGTTGGGAAGTTTGCAGGAAAAAGTTAGAAAATTTGATATTGAAAAAAATGTACTTTTTGTTGGCAATATTAATAATAACGAAAAAAATTATTTATTTAAAAAAACTAATCTAATGTTAATGCCCACAACTGATGAGTCAGCGCAAAGATCTATAGAGGGTTTTGGCATAGCGTATCTTGAAGCTGCCTTTTATGGAATTCCATCTTTGGCATCAAATATTGGAGGAACACCAGAGGCTGTTCTTCATGAGGAAACAGGATTAATTATTAAAAAAAATAAATAATTTATATTCTGCCTTACAAAATATACTTTCTGATAATAAAAAATTAGAAAAACTTGGACAAAATGCAAAGATTAGAGCAGAAAAGTATTTTTTATGGAGTAATGTAATAAACAAATATCTTCATATAATTGATAATATTGATAAAAAAAATTAATGAATATTTTGTATTATTGCACTTTTTCAAATCAGGATGATTTTTTAAAACTTTTAAAAAAAAAATTTAAATCTCATAAAATTTTTACAATAGATGATAATATTCAATTGGATAAAATTGAAGCAGCTTTAGTATGGAATTTACCAGATAAAATTTTAAAAAAATTAACAAATTTAAAGATTATTTTTTCCTTAGGAGCAGGGGTAGACCATATATTAAATTTATCTAATTATAAAAAAACACCAATCATTAGAATACAAGATCAAAACATGCGGGCACGCATGCTAAATCATGTGCTTTCTCAGATTTTAAACTATCAATTAAAGCTCAATGATTACAGTAAGGCACGGGAAAAAAAAAATTTGGTTAGATGAAAGATACACACATCTAAACAAAGAATTAACAATTGGTGTATTAGGTCTTGGTTACATAGGTAGTTTTGTAGCAAATAAATTAAAAGTATTAGGCTATAATGTAATTGGTTATAAAAATTCTGTTAATAAGAGCAACTTATCAATTCCAGTTTATTATAAAAATTCAATTAAATCCTTTTTAAAATTATCAGACATTGTAGTTTCTATTCTTCCTGCTACTAAAAAAACCAAAGATTTAATTAATAAATCTTTTTTAAAATATATGAAAAAAAATTGTCTACTAATTAATATTGGTAGAGGATCCTCCTTAAGTGAGGTAGATTTATTAGAACATATCAAAAAAAAATCCTAACTTTTTTGCATCTTTAGATGTTTTTTAAAAATTGAACCTTTACCAAAAACACATAAATTTTGGAAAAATCAAAATATTATTATTACCCCCCATGTTGCTGCTATAACTGATGCTGACTCTTCAATAAATTATATCTTTACTAAATTTGAGCAATTTAGAAAAAAAGGAAAAATGAAAAGTGATGTTATTATTAAGAATGGTTATTAGCTTTTTGAAAAATAATTCTCTAAAATTTTATAATAAATTTTGGTTAATTCATTAAGATCATCTAAAAAAACAAATTCATCAACTTGATGTAATGTTTGATTTCTAATACCTAGTTCCATTACTTCACAATAATTTTTTTATAAATCGCGCGTCAGATGTCCCTCCATCTGTAGCAAGTTCTGGCTCTTCATTTCTACCAGTAGCTTGAGATATAGATTTAGAAACAATTTTACTTAAATTTCCTGGTTATTTAAAAAAGAACGAGCACTAATTTCATGTTTTACCTTGCAAGTTGCATTTTCAATATTTGTAAAAATTGATTCTATTTTTTTCATTTAACCACCGTATTAAAGATTCTGGTGTATGAAGATCATTAAAACGTATATTTATTGTAGCAGAAGCATATTCAGGAATTACATTGTGAGCAGGATTCCCAACATCAAAAGTAGGAATTTGTATAGCTGTTGGTAAAAAAAATTCATTTCCTTCATCTAGAGGTTTTTTCTAAAATATTTGAGATTAGTTTTGTTAAACAGTGAACTGGGTTCTGAGCTCTATGCCCATTAGCTGTATGTCCTTGAACACCTTTAACTGTTAAAAAGAAATTAATAGATCCTCGTCTTCCTATTTTAACTTTGTCTCCAATATTTGCATTAGATGTGGGTTCACCAACCAAACAATGATCTATTTTTATATTTTGCTTCTTTGTCCACTCCATGATTTGAGGGTGTTCCATTAATTGCCTCACCTTCTTCATCACCCGTTATTATATATGAAATTTTTCCACCAAATTTTTTTTCCATTTTTTTTCAAGAACTTTTCTGTTGCTGATATAAAACACGCAATGTTGCTCTTCATATCCTCAGTGCCTCTGCCATATAGTTTATCACCTTCAATGACTGCCGAAAAAGGAGGATGTTTCCATGAGCTTTCATTTCCTGGAGGAACAACATCAGTGTGACCAGCAAATGCTAGATGTGGTCCGTCTGAGCCAATAGTTGCAAATAAATTTTTAACTTCATATGATCCATTTCCTGAAAATAACAATGGTGTGCAATCGAACCCCATAGAACTAAGATGATCTTTGTACTACAAGTAATGCACCATCATCTTTTGGAGTTACACTCTGACATTTAACTAGTGATTGAGTAAGTGTAATAGGATTAAAATTAAACTCAGTCATTAATCACGTAGCAGATCATTAATTGAGGTTTTAGATCTAGTTCTTTCATCAACCCTTTTAACTATTACTGCACAATACAATCCTGGACCTTCACTACCATCAGATAGTTTTTTTTCCAGTATTTGAACCTGGGACTATAACGGAGTATGGAGGTACTTTTCCCATATGTACTTCTCCACTTGATCTATCAATAATTTTTGTTGATGCACCAATAAATACACCCATTGATAATACAGAACCTTCTCCAACTATAACTCCTTCAGCTACTTCGCTTCTTGCCCTATAAAACAATTATCTTCAATAATAACTGGATTAGCTTGAAGAGGTTCTAAAACTCCACCAAATACCTGCGCCACCAGATATATGGCAGATTTTTGCCAATTTGTGCACAAGAACCTACTGTTGCCCAAGTATCAATCATCGTTCCTTCATCGACATAAGCTCCTAAATTTACAAAAGATGGCATTAAGATTACACCTTTAGCAATAAAAGCAGATTTTCTTACAACAGCATCTGGCACATATCTAAAACCAGCTTTTTCATGATCATCTTTTGTCCAATTCGTAGTTTTACTTGGCACTTTATCATACCAGGTTGCGTGGGGAGCTTTTACTATCTGATTATCATTTAGTCGAAAGCTTAAAAGTATAGCTTTTTTAATCCATTGATTAACTACCCAATCATTATTAATTTTTTCACAAACACGTATATTACCTACATCAAGTTGATTTAAAGTTTCCTCAACACTCTCTCTAATTTTACCTTTAGTATTATAATTTATTCCATCCCTGTTTTCAAAAGCTTCCTCTATAATTTGCTTTAATTCATTCATATTTTTCCTTCGTTAACATCTTCTAAAAATTTAGTTATATTTGTTGTTTCATGATCAAGGTATTTTTTTGACGCTTGAATATCATCACTAAAATTTTCATAACCTGCATCAATCCAAACAGAAGTAAAACCAACATTTTTTGCAGGTACTAGATTTTTAGCAATATCATCAAACATAGCGGCACTTTTTACATTTATATCAAATTGATTTATCATCTGTTCATACGGAGCTATTTCTGGTTTTGGTATATAATTTGCCATCTTAATATCATAAATTTCATCAAAAAAATTTGATAATTCTATTCTTTCTAAAACGTTAATAGCATGTTGCATATTTGCATTAGTATATATAATTTTTCGCCCATGAAGTTTTTTTAATTCTTCATTAAGTTTTAGGTTTGGGCCAACAATAGAGTAGTCTAATTTATGTACTTCAGCCAGAAAATGATCAGGATCAACCCCGTGATTATCCATCATTCCTCTCAATGTTGTTCCATGTTGTTTATAATATTTTTTTTGTATTATTTTAGCATCTGCAACATCTATATTTAGATGACTAGATACAAACTTTCCCATAAGCTCATGTACTTGTTGAAATATTCCACTATCAGCTGAATAGAGTGTATTATCGAGATCAAATATCCAGGTATTTATTTGTTTTACTAAACTACTCATATTTTAAGAATAAATCTGGGTTCCAATACCATGTTCAGTGAATAATTCTAATACTAATGAGTGAGGAATTCTTCCATCTAAAATAGTCGATTTAGTCACTCCACTTTTCATAGCTTCTATACATGTTGTAATTTTTGGTTTCATACCTCCTACTACAAAATCTTCATTAACAATTTCAATTGCATCTTCAAGTTTTAGGGAGGGGATTAATTTCTTATCTTTATCTAATACACCAGCAACATCTGTCAAAAGCAATAATTTATTTGCTTTTAACTTACCTGCTATAAAACCTGCAGCAGTGTCAGCATTAATGTTATATGAATTACCGTCCTGATCTATTCCTAATGGAGCAATAACAGGTATGTTACCCTCTGCAATATGTTTTTTAATTAAGTCGTTGTTAGCATTTGTTGGCCGTCCTACAAATCCTATATCAATAATTTTTTCAATATTTGAATCTGAGTCTTTGACTTCTACTTTTAATTTTGTTGCACTTAAGAGATTATTTTTATTTCCACTTAAGCCAACTGCTTTTCCACCAGAATCACTTATTGCTTTCACTATTTCACTATTAATCTCTTTGGCTAATACATCTTCAACAACTTTTACTGTTTCAGCATCAGTAACTCGTAAGCCATCAACAAATTTAGACGTTATATTTTTAGTTTTTAATTTCTCTGCAATTTGTGGTCCTCCCCCATGAATAACTACAGGAAATATTCCAACTTCTTTCATTAAGCCAATATCTCTTGCAAAACTTTTAGCAAGTTTAGGATCGCCCATTGCATGACCTCCGTATTTTATGACAATAGTATCTCCACTATGCTCTCTAATAAATGGCAACGCTTCAACTAATGTTGAGGCTTTATGAATAAAATAAGCCTGATCGCTCTCTGATAAAAAATCAAATTTCATGTTTGCTTTGATAAAGTATAAATATCCTTTTGGATATCAATTATTCCTTCAAATTTTTTAGTGCTAGTAAAAAAAAACTTATTAAAATTTTTACTGTAAGATTTCATTAAACTTTGCATGGATTTTTCTAAATCTGATAAGTATGATTTTGAACACTTATCAATTTTGGTAAAAATTATTGAAAAATTTCTATCTGATTCATTGAGAAGATCGAACATATCAATATCACTATTTTTTACACCCACTTTAGTATCTATTAATACATATGCATGAATTAGGTTCAATTGATTAATAATATATTCCTCGATCAGGATGCCAAGGTTATCTCTTATTACTTTTGATACTTTAGCATAGCCATAACCAGGTAAATCAACAAGATTAATATTTTCGTTAATTAAAAAAATATTTATAGATTGTGTTCTGCCAGGCGTTTTACTTGTTTTAGCTAAATTTTTTGTTTTAGTAACTGCATTGATCATACTTGATTTTCCCACATTAGATCTTCCTACAAAACAACAATCATTAACAGTGTTAACTGTTTTAATGTCTTTATAAGTTTGAAAAGATCCAATAAATTTATTTGAATTAAAAAAATTTTTTAAAGATTTATTTCCATTACTCATTTTTAGCGAGTATTTTTCTTTGTATCAGCCATTGTTGGGCTATTGATAGAATGTTGTTTACTGTCCAATATAATACTAATCCAGCTGCAAAACCCGCCAATACAAAAGTAAAAACAAATGGAAGTAGAGCAAAAATTTTAGCTTGTGTTGGATCTGCTGGTGCTGGATTTAATTTTTGTTGTAACCACATTGTTAACCCCATCATAATTGGAAGAATACCAATATTTATAATTGATAACAATCCAGGAACGTCCCAAGGCAGCAAACCAAAGAGAATTAAAATACCAAGAGGATCTGGGGCTGATAAATCGTGTATCCAACCATAAAAAGGTGCATGGTACATTTCAATAGTAACAAAAAGAACTTTATATAATGAGAAAAAAATAGGAATTTGAACTAAGATAGGAAGACAACCTGCAACTGGATTGGCACCTTCTCTTTTATATAAAGCCATAAGCTCTTGTTGCATTTTTTGACGATCATTAGGATAAGTTTCTTTCAATCTCTGCATCTCTGGCTGAAGTTTTTTCATTTTAGCCATTGATTTAAACGAGGCATGAGCCAGTGGAAAAAGAATTAATCGCATTAAAATGGTAAAAGCAATAATTGCTAAACCAAAATTACCAGCATAGCCATAAAACCAATTGATAGCATATGAAACTGGTTTAGTTAAAAATGCAAACCAACCCCAATCAATCGCATCTGTAAAACGTGGAACTGATAAAGTATCAGCATAATCACTTAGAATATCAAGTTTTTTTGCACCAGCAAAAACTTTACCATTGTATGAAAGAGATTCTCCCGAAGCAATATCAAATATTTGCCCAACATATCCAGTTCTGTAGCTATCTCTTCCGTTATTTCCATGACGATAATTAATATTTATGGGCTCATTTGGATCTGGTATTAAAACCGACATCCAATATTTATCTGTAAAGCCTAACCAGCCACCCTGACCTTTTTCATCACAAAAATCATCTTTGATAGTTATACTAGAAGAACAATCATCTAATAAATCATCATAATTTTTTTCAAGAAGTTCATCATTAACAAGACTAATTAAACCCTCATGTAAAATAAAGAAGTTAATTGTCTTAGGAGTATTTATTCTTTTAATTAATCTATAAGGATAGATTTCTATATTCGAGGAACTATTATTAATTACTTCCTGACTGATTGAAAACATATAATTTTCATCAACAGAAAAATTTTTAATGAAAGTAATATTGTTATCATTTGTCCAACTTAAACGAATTGAATTTTCTTGTGTAAGAATTGTAGAGTCTGTTTTCCAAATTGTTTCTAAATTTGGAAGCTGAGCATTTTGACCATCTAATGCTTTCCAACCAAACTCTATATAGTAAGGATTTTCAGTTCCATCAGGTGAAAGTAAATCAATATTTTTTGAATTTTCATTTAGACTGACTTTATAATTAGAAAGGGTTAAATCATCTAATATAGCGCCTTTTAAATTAATTGAACCTGTCACTGATGGCGTTTCTATTATAACTCTTTTATTGGCAGTTAGGACATCTTCTTTTGGTTTTACTATTTCTAAAACATTTGTTTTTGGATCATCTATAGATGTTGCTGGTGCAAGAATTTCACTTTCTTTATTTTGAACGGGTTCAGTAATTGGAGCTGGAAGAAAAAATTGAAATACAACAATTATAGCTATTGAAATTGCGATTGCTAAAAATAAGTTTTTTTGTTCATTCATTTTATTTTTTTTCCATCTTTGTTGGAATAGGGTCATATCCATTGCTTCCCCAAGGGTGACATTTTCCTATTCTTTTAATTGTTAGATAAGTTCCTTTTATTAACCCATATGCTTTCAACGACTCCAATGCATACTCTGAGCAAGTAGGCATAAAACGACAATTTGAACCCAGCATAGGTGATACTATAAGTTGATATACACGAATTAATAATATTAAGGGGTAAGTTATAATTTTATTTAACATTAATAATATTCTCCAACTCTTCTAATAAATCCTTAAATTTTATATCCAAAATTGATGTTTTGGCTATTAACACATAATAAGTATTTGTTTTACATTTAATCAATATTTTTTTTGCTAATTCTCTCATTATTCTTTTTGCTTTATTTCTTTTAACCGCATTACCTATTTTTTTTGTAGCGGTATAACCAACACCTATTTTATTATCTAAATCTTGATCAATTAATTTTTGGATATTGATATTATCACTGCGAATCATCACACCATTATCGCGGATATCAACAAATGTTGCTCTTTTTTTTATTGTAAATAATTGAGGGGCCATAAGGCCTGATTAAGCGCTAAGTTGAGCTCTTCCTTTTGCACGGCGACGGTTTATAATTTGCCTTCCAGCCTTAGTTGCCATTCTAGCACGAAAACCATGTCTTCGTTTTCTAATAAGTTTACTTGGTTGATAGGTTCTTTTCATAATTTAACTATTTTTTGAGCCCTATTACGAATTGATCGTATATAAGTCAAATAGATACTCAAAAAAATATGAAAATAGTCAAAAAAATATCAGAAATTAAAGAAATAGTATCTAATTTTAAGAAAAATAAAAAAGAAATTAATCTTATCCCAACTATGGGTAATATACATGCCGGACATTTATCATTGCTATCTGAGGCTAATACATTTGATGGAATAAACATTGTTAGTATTTTTGTTAATCCTACACAATTTAATGATGAAGATGATTTTAATAATTATCCAAATACATTTGAAGCAGATATGGAAATATTATCAAAAACAAACTGCAAAATCATTTTTGCCCCTTCTAGAAATCAAATGTATCCTGAGGTTATCAAGTCAGAAAAAACGGTATTCAAATATAGAGATATTTTATGTGATCTTTTTAGATTAGGACATTTTGACGGAGTCACAACAATTGTTAAAATTCTTTTAGATTTAATAGAGCCCTCAAAAGTCTTTTTTGGTGAGAAAGATTTTCAGCAATTAAAGATTATTGAGCAACTTATTTTTCAAAATAATTTAAAAATAAATTTAATTAGATGTCCATCAATACGAGACTCTTATGGCATGAGTTTGTCATCCCGCTATTCAACATTCAGTAAAGATGAAAGATCAAAATTTAAAAAATGTGCACAAATAATTGATGCAAATTTATTAAAATTAAAAAAAGATTTTAATCATAAAATTTTAGATAACATCAAAAAAGAATTAAGAAGTTATGGAATTTCAAAAATTGATTATTTTGAAGTAAGGAATGAAGAAGATTTAAGTCTTAGTATAAAAAATGAAAGAACAAGATTATTTATTGCATTCTATTTAAATAAAGTAAGAGTAATTGATAACTTTCTTTTATACTAAGGTATTATCCAATGAAAAGATGGTATACTATCTTTAAGAATGATTTTTAATCTTCTATGCCCACTTGCAGCTAAATGCAGCCAATCAATTTGATGAATTTTATTTTGAACAACTGTAAAATTTTTATAACCTTTTTCGCTTTCTTCTAAAGTAGGTTCTTTTCCTTTAAGGTTGTCGTCTATTCCATCTTCTGGCAAGCTCGTAACAGAGCTTGGGGGCTTTTGAGTTAAATAACATTTTCTACTAACTAATTTTGTTCTCTCCCACATTTTTTTAGTAATTATATTCTGATTGTTTATAGAGGAGATTGTTTTAATACGTAATTGTACTTTCAGTTTTTGATCATAGAAAACAAATAAGGAATTATTGTTTTTTATAAGACTAGTAATTTTTGGAGATCTAAAATCTGTGTGAAAATTTAGGACCATATTTGGAGAGTCAAATTCCCTTAAAACCACAACCCTCGACTCAATAGCTTTTTTATCATCTATATTACAAAAAACTGGGGTATGAAAAGTATGTTTTCTATCTTTTACACCTCTAATTAAATTTTTTTTAATATCTTCAAATATTTCATTCGTATTTTCTTTTGAAAGCATCGACATCATTCATGTAATATAAATTGTTTTAAAAAAATAGCTAGATATGAGCAATAATAAAATAAATGCCTTATTGGATGTAGAACATATTAAAATTTTATTTTCTATTTTTAAAAGTAAAAATATAGAACTTCGTTTGGTGGGGGGGAGTATAAGAGATTTTCTCATTAATAGAGAAATTAGAGACATAGATGCTGCTACTGCTCTTGAGCCTAATGATGTACTTGAATTACTAAATGAAAATAATATTGAATATGATGATTTTGCAATAAGATATGGGTCCATTATTGCTTATCCAAATAATAAAAAAATTCAAATCACTTCTTTAAGAGAAGATATTAATCAAATTGGACGTCATACTTCAGTATTATATACAACAGACTGGAAAAAGGATTCTGCAAGAAGGGATTTTACATTTAACGCATTATATCTTGATGAAGATGCTAAGCTTTATGACTATTATAATGGCCAAGAAGATCTACAGTCAAAAACAATAAAATTTATTGGAGAGATTGAAGATAGAATTAAAGAAGATTATTTAAGAATATATAGATACTTTCGTTTTTTAGGTTTGTTTGATTTGCCCTTAATAAATATAAAAACGCAAGAAATTGTTGAAAAATATATTCATGAATCTTTAGCTGTTTTAACAAATGATGTCATACGCCAAGAAGTATTAAAAATGTTTAATATGCCATATCCTTTAAATTGTTTTTATCAATCACAAGCCAAATTCAAATGGGTAGAAATTCTTAAAGAGCATTTTATAAAAACTAACTACGATTTAGGTTTAAAAAGATGTCTTAACAAAATTGATAATATTATAAATTAATTGAAAATAATATATTTATATCCATTTAATATAGCATGAGAAAAATTGTTGATATTAAAGACTGTATGAAAACTTTTGAAGGTGACGGCATTCCTGTTACAAGAGCTTTCCCTGTTGCTGAAATGAGAGAAAATGATCCATTTCTTTTATTTGATCATTTTGGTCCTATTAATTATGAACCAGGAGGAGCAACAGGTGTACCAGCTCATCCCCACTGTGGCTTTGAAGCAATAACTTATTTATTAGATGGAGAGGTTGAGCATAAAGATTCATGGGGTGGTCAAGCAGCTATTGAAACAGGAGACATTCAGTGGATGACAACAGGTTCAGGCCTTGTTCATTCTGAGTTAGTTACTGATAAATTTAAAAAAAATGGTGGGTTAATGCAAGGTTTGCAGATTTGGGTTAACCTTCCTAAAAAAAATAAGAAAGTAAAACCTTGGTACCAACATATTAAAAAAAATGATATTCCCACTATTGATGAGAGTAATGATGTTTTAATAAAAGTTTTGGTGGGTAAAGTTAAAAATATTTCTTCATCTGTTCAGACATACTCACCAGTTTCAATTTTTGATGTTCAGTTTAGTAAACCAAGTTTGATAGATTTAAATATCCCTAAAAATCAAACCCTGATGGTTTATGTAATAGACGGGGAACTAAAATTTCATGATGATAACCAAATTGCTAGAAAAGGTCAGATGATTTATTTTGATCAGTCAACTGATATGATTAATCTAATTTCAATATCAACCACTGGATCTTACTTGGTTTTAGCAGGAGCGCCTTTAAATGAACCTGTTGTTAGATATGGGCCTTTTGTTACAAATACAGAAGATGATATGAAGCAAGTAATGTTGGATTACCAGAATGGTAAAATGGGAATCTTAAGTTAAATTCTATTTGTTTGTCGAAGACCTTCACCTAATACTAAAGCAACTGAACTGCTTAGATTAATTGATCTAACCCCTTCTTTCATAGGAATTGTTAATCGATGATCAACTATATTATGAATATTTTTTGGCACTCCTGCGCTTTCTCTTCCAAACAATAAAATATCAGAAGGATTAAATTTAAAGTTGTATAAACTTTCCTGACTTTTGGTAGTCATTAAAATTAATCTAAAATTGTTTTCTTTTTTCCAATCATAAAAATGTTGCCAATCAATATGTCTTTTATAATCAATGTGATCAAGATAATCCATTGCACTTCTTTTGAATCTTTTATCATCAAAAATAAAGCCTGTTGGCTCAATAATATCAATTGAAACTCCTAAGCAAGCACCTAATCTGAAGATATTTCCTGTATTTTGAGGAATATCTGGCTGATAGAGAGCTATTCTCATAATTCTTTCTACAGTATTTATATGATTGCGTCACGCTGGCACATATAATTTGGTATTTATTTTAATATTTAAGCTATAAGAGAAAATCAATTTATGGATGAAAATTCAAATAATAAAAGAAGAGATTTTTTACAACTTAGCACGATATCTATTGGAGCTTTAGGAACTGCAGCGTTTATGTGGCCTTTTCTTTCAAGCATGAATCCAGCTGAAGACACCCTTGCACTTGGAACTACAGAAGTAAATATAAGTTCTATTGAAGAAGGTCAAAGTATAACAGTAAAATGGAGAGGTAAGCCAGTATTTATTCGTAAAAGAACCAAAGAAGAGATTGAAGAAGCTAAAGAAGTTGACTTTACAGATTTGATAGATCCAGAAAAAGATATCGACAGGGTAAAAAAAGAAGAATGGTTAGTTTTAATTGGTGTATGCACGCATCTAGGCTGTGTACCTCTTGGTCAAAAGTTAACTGACAATAAGGGGGAATATAATGGTTGGTATTGCCCTTGTCATGGATCTCACTATGACACATCAGGTAGAATACGTAAAGGTCCTGCCCCAAACAATCTTCCTGTCCCACCATATTCGTTTTTAAATGAGACAACTATTAAAATTGGTTAATTATGAGTGGAAATTCAGAGCATAGAAAATATAAGAATTCTTTTTTAAATTGGATAGAATTTAGACTTCCAATAATTTCATATTTTGAAAAAGAATATGGTGATTATCCAATGCCTAAAAATTGTAATTATTTTTGGAGCTTTGGTGCATTAGCAACAATTACACTTGTTGTTATGATTGTAAGTGGAATTTTTCTTGCTATGAATTATACACCACATACTGATATGGCATTTGATAGCGTAGAAAGAATTATGCGTGATGTAAATTTCGGTTGGCTCCTTCGTTACATTCATTCTAATGGTGCAGCTTTCTTTTTTATTGTCGTATATATTCATATACTTCGTGGTATGTATTATGGCTCATATAAATATCCAAGGGAGCTTAACTGGATACTTGGAGTTTTTATTTATCTTCTAATGATGGCAACAGCATTTATGGGATATGTGCTGCCATGGGGTCAAATGTCTTACTGGGGAGCAACAGTTATTACAAATTTATTTAGTGCTATTCCTGTTATTGGTGAAGGATTAAAAACTTGGCTTTTAGGAGACTACACAGTTGGTAATGCTACTCTAAATAGATTTTTTGCTTTACATTATGTTTTTCCATTTGTTATTTTAGGCATAGTAGGATTACATGTTGCTGCAGTCCATGTTCATGGCTCAAACAATCCAGCGGGAATCGATATTAAATCAAAAAATGACACAGTAAGATTTTTTCCATATATGGTTATGAAGGATGCTTTAGCTGTTTGTGTTTTTGGAGTAATAATTTCTGCTGTAATTTTTTTCGGTCCAAACTTAATGGCTGAAGTCGACAATTATATACCTGCTGATCCACTTGTAACACCTGCTCATATTGTTCCTAATTGGTATTTAGCTCCTTTTTATGCCATATTGAGAGCAATTCCAGATAAGCTAGGGGGAGTCCTATTAATGTTTGGATCTATTGCAATATTGTTCGTACTTCCTTGGTTAGATAGATCAAAGGTGAGAAGTTGCAACTTTAGACCGATATATAAATGGTTTGTAATGTTGTTTTTTGTTAATTTTTTTATTCTTGGATATGTAGGCATGTTGCCAGCTGAAGGTTTATACCTCTTAATAGCAAGAATAGGTCTTATTTATTATTTTGGTTTTTTCTTAATCATAACACCGTTTATACATAAGATTGAAACACCAAAAAGTCTTCCTTTAGGGATTAGTGATGTTTATCTAGGAGGTGGTAAAGAAATCCCTACACCGAATGTACAAAAAGAGATTATTTAATCAATGAGATTTATTATTATAATTTTACTTTTTTTATTATCTACAAGTATCTTTGCTGCTGAATCAAATTCAGGGCCAATGCCTAAGCACAAATGGTCTTTTAATGGAATTACAGGTACTTTTGATAGAGCAGCGCTGCAAAGAGGTTTTAAGGTTTATCAAGAAGTCTGTTCAGGATGCCATTCAATGAAATTATTGTATTATAGAGATCTCAGAGATATTGGATTTTCTGAAGCAGAAGTGAAAGTAATTGCTGCTGAATACACAGTTGTAGATGGACCTAATGATGAAGGTGAAATGTATGATCGAGATGCAAGACCGGCAGATAGATTTGTTTCTCCTTACAGCAATGACAATGAAGCTAGGCTAAGTAATAATGGTGCTTATCCTCCCGATTTAAGTGTAATAACAAAAGCTAGAAAATATGGTGAAGATTATATTTATAATTTTATTCTAGGTTATGAAGAACCACCTGAAGGAATGGAAATAGGCGATGGAATGTATTATAATAAATGGGTAGGGGGTAACCAAATATCTATGCCACAACCTATATATGATGGAAGTGTTGATTATGATGATGGCACAGATAATAACGCTAAACAACTTACAGAGGATGTAGTTACTTTTTTAAAATGGGCAGCTGAACCTGAACTAGAAGTAAGAAAAAATCTCGGAATTAAAGTTATATTGTTTTTTTTAGTTTTAGGTACATTTATTTATTTTGTTAAAAATAAACTCTGGAGAGAAGTTGATTAAACATTAAAGAGGAAATGCATTACATCCCCATCTTGAACAATATAATCTTTTCCTTCCTGCCTTAACTTTCCAGCATCTCTGCTACCAGCCTCTCCATTATATTTTATAAAGTCTTTATAAGATATAGTTTCGGCTCTAATAAAACCTTTTTCAAAATCAGTATGTATTTTACCAGCAGCTTGCGGCGCTAAGGTATTTTTATTTATTGTCCAAGAACGTGTTTCTTTGGGCCCACAAGTGAAGTAGTTAATTAGATCTAGAAGATTATAACCACTTTTGATTACCTTAGTAAGTGTTGTATCATTTAATCCCATCTCCTTAATCATTTCAAGTTTTTCTTCTTTGTTTTCTAATTCCGCAATTTGAGATTCAATTGATGCAGAAATAATAACTGAATTATGATTATATTTAATAGCATATGCATCAACTTTTTTAGAAAGCTCATTCCCATTTTGAACAGATTTTTCATCAACATTACAAATATATAGCATTGGTTTAATTGTAATTAGATTTAGCGAATTAATGAATTGATTATCTTCTTCGGAGTACTCATTATTTTGTAAAAAATTTGAATTACTTAAATTTGTTAAAATTTTTTCAATTATACTTATTTGATTTTTAATAACTTTATCTCCTTGTTTTGATTTTTTTTCTAGAGCATTTTTCTTAATTTCTAATGTTTCAATATCTGATAATTGAAGCTCAGTATTGATTGTCTCCATATCACTCAAAGGATTAATATTATTAGATACATGTGTAACATTATCATCTTTAAAACATCGTACTACATGAGCAATAGCATCCACTTCACGTATATGACCTAAAAACTTATTACCTAGACCTTCTCCTTTAGATGCGCCCTTTACTAGTCCAGCGATATCAACAAAATCCATATAAGAAGGAATTATTTTTTCACTTTTACCCATCTTACCCAATATTTCTAATCTTTGATCTGGAACAGCAACCCTTCCCACATTTGGCTCAATAGTAGCAAAAGGATAATTTGCTGCCTCTGCTTTGTTTGATTCAGTTAAGGCATTAAATAATGTTGACTTACCAACATTGGGCAATCCAATAATACCACATTTAAAGCCCATTATTTTCCTTCAGCTAATTTTGTTAAAAAAAGTCTCGTATCATTTAATAGTGTCTCAAAGTTTTTTGTTATATTATCAAGTTGAGTATCAATCCTTTCTATTTCATCTGAATTAAATTTATTTAAAACATAGTTTGAAACCAAATCTTTAATTCCTGGATGATCAATACCTACACGAATCCTGTAATAATCATTGCCAATCATTTCATCAATACTAGAAAGACCATTATGACCACCATTACCTCCACCAAATTTTATTTTAACCTTACCTAATTCTAAGTCTAAATCATCGTGAATTATAAATATTTTATTTTTTTCTATTTTATAAAAACTAATCACATCCCTAATTGGTTGTCCTGATAAATTTATAAAATTTAGAGGTTTCATTAATAAACATGCATTATTAGCAATATTACCTTTGAAAATTTCTTTTTTAGTGTCTTTTTTAAATGGATCAAAATTATAAAAGCTTTCAAGTTTATCTACTAGGTTAAATCCAATATTGTGCCTTGTATTAACGTATTGTTTACCTGGATTTCCCAGACCACATATTAAAAACATAATTATTTATAAAGTATTTTATTTAGATTCTTCTTTAGAGTCTTCTTTTTTAGAGTCTGCTTTATTTTCTTCTTTGCTATCTTCAGGTTTTTCTTCTTTAGAATCATCAGTAGTTTCTTCTGCGTCTTCTTCAGCTGGTTTCGTTTCAACTTCTACTGTAGGCGGAACTAAAGTAGCAACAACAAAGTCTCTGTCTGTTATCGTTGGGATAACTCCATCAGGCAGTTCTATATTACTTATTTTGATTGAATCTCCAATTTCACTTTCAATAAGATCGAATTGGAGTTTATTAGGTATGTTATTAGCATTACAGCTCAGCTCCACTTCACGTCTAACTAAATTAAGAACACCTCCTTTTTTAAGTCCAGGACAAGTTTCTTGGTTTAAAAATTCAACAGGAACCTCAACGGTAACTTTTGTGTCATCTTGAACGCGCAAAAAATCAAAGTGAATTAATTTATCAGTTACTGGGTGGTATTGTAATTGTTTAGGAAGTACCTTTTCAGCTTTTCCATCAATATCAATATCCAGAATTTTAGAATAAAAAGAACCAGTATGCATTAATTTTAAAAGAATTTTATTTTCAAATGCAATCTTTGTAGGCTCTGTACCCTTACCATATACTATTCCTGGTATCATCCCCTTGTTAATTAAAGAGTGTGTAGAACCAGTTTCTTTAGATCTATCAATTACCTTATATTTTTTCATACCTAAGTTTTTTAGTTTTTAGTCAAAAAGGGCTGAGACAGATGAATCACTGTTGATCCTTTTTATGGCCTCTCCCATTAAAGGAGCAATACTGATATGTCTAATATTTTTTGTATTTTTAACCTGATTTGATGCTTCAATACTATCTGTTAGGACTAGCTCTTTGATAGTTGAATTTTCAATTCTATTTAAAGCCTCACCTGACAAGACTCCATGTGATATATATGAATATATTTCCATGGCACCACTATCTTTAAGAGCTGTTGCTGCATTACATAAAGTGCCAGCAGAGTCAGCAATATCATCTAATAAAATACATGTCTTTCCGTTTACATCACCGATAATATTCATTACTTCAGACTCTCCAGCTTTTTCTCTTCTTTTATCAGCAATTGCTAAACCAGCATTTAACCTTTTAGCAAAAGCTCTAGCTCTCACAACACCACCAACATCTGGAGACGTAATGACTAAATTAGAATTCTTTGAGAATTTTTCTTTCATATCTTTTATGATTGGTGGAGCTGAAAAAATATTATCTAGAGGAATATCAAAAAAACCTTGTATTTGCCCTGCATGTAAATCCATTGTTAAAACTCGATGAGCTCCAGCTGAAGTTATTAAATTTGCCACAAGTTTTGCAGTAATGGGTGTGCGAGGTCCCGTTTTCCTATCTTGACGAGCATATCCATAATAAGGAATAACGGCAGTGATTCTTTTTGCCGAACCCCTTTTAGCTGCATCGATTGTAATCAACAATTCCATAAGATGATCATTCGCTGGATGTGATGTTGATTGAATTATAAAAACATCTTCTCCTCTAATATTTTCATTAATTTCAACGAATATTTCTCTATCTGCGAATCTTCTAAGTGAGGTATTTGCCAAATCTACACCAATATATGAGCAAATTGCTTCAGCTAAAATTTTATTACTATTGCAGGCAATAATCTTCATTTAATATTTTTTATCAATATATAAGTATATAAATAGATCAACCATTAAGTAATAGAGATCAAATTAATTAGCCTTCCAGTAGTCTTTTTATCATTGTGGAAAGATCTTCGATGACTAAAAAATAGACTTTTGTTTGAATAAGTATCCAAATTAACATTATGTATTTTTTTTAAACCCAATTCCTTCAATTGATACTTTATTAATCCCCTAAGATTGAAAAAATATTTAATATTATTTTTTTTTCTAAAAAATCTTGAATAACTAGAATTTTTTTTACAGAATCTTCTTGTAAAACTTCTATCCACTTCATAATTTTTTGTCCCTAAACAAGGGCCAATTATAGCAGTTAGATTTCCTCTATCAATATTTTGGTTATCAAATAGTTTTATTGCATTTTTAGAAATATTTTTTAATGCTCCTTTCCAGCCTGAATGTAAACAGCATATAAATCTAGCTTTATTATCATAGATAAAAATAGGAGCGCAATCAGCAGTTAATATTCCTAAGACAACATTATTTAAGGAAGTAATTATTCCATCAGCTTCTATTTTTTTGTTAAGATTAGATTTGTTAATTTTAATTACTTTGGAAGAGTGGATTTGATTAATCAATATTAATTTTTTTTTGTGTAATTTTAATTGTCTTAAGGCTTTAAGTCTATTTTTATAAACTAGTTTTTTATTGTCTCCATTAGATAAACTGCAATTTAAAGATTTAAATTCTTTTTTAGAGAAACCATTTAACCTGTTAAAAAAACCATGATTTATTTTAGTATTTTTAATACTATAATAATTTTTATTTAAAGACATGAAATTACTAAAACTTTGAAAATTTCTCCCATTTGAGATTTATTTGTTAGACGCTCATAATCTAATTCTATTTTTTTAAAAGTTTTTTCATTTTTATTTTTTTGTAATTCCTCTTTTCTTTCTTTTATACCACAACCATTTAAAAAATTTTTTTGATTACAGAATAAGTCTATTTTTAATTCGTATTTATAAGCAATGCTCATTAATTCATCAAAATTTACATGAGCTGTAATATCTTGATTCCCTAAATTTTCGAATAAATGTGTTTTGTTATGATTATAAATTGTTTGTAAAGAGAAATATTTAGGCGGTTCTTTATAACCATAATCAATAGTCATGCAAACTCCACTATTTTTTTTTATATGTTTACATACTAGTTCAAAATATTTTTTTCTAGCATCTGAAATTTCTGCAACACCTACATCATTAAATTTTTCTAGTTTATTTAACATTTTTATATTATCAACCTCTTCTGATATGAAATTAAATATTTTTTGTTTTTCATTATATTTTATATATTTTTCATACCATTTATTTTTTTTATAAAATTGTCTAATTGGAAAGCAGTCAAAGAATTCATTAGAATATATAATCGAAGGCCTATTATTTTTTTTGATATCAAACTCTTTAGTCCAGTTAACTGAATAAAAATTTATATTACGTAAATTATTTTTTTGTTTAATTATTAAATTTTTATTTTTTTCTATAAGTGTAAGATTAATTGCATTAAGAAATTTTTTATTTTTAGTTGCAGTTCGTAAAATATCAACAATTAAAGTTCCAGTCCCTGGTCCTAATTCAATTAAATTAAATTCTGTCTTAATATTTTTATTCCAGTAATTTATTAAAAAAGCAGCAAGCATTTCTCCAAACATTTGAGATATTTCAGGAGAAGTTATAAAATCATTTTTTTTTCCTATTGCATCATTTTTAATATAATACCCATCATCTCCATACAGACAAAATTCTATAAACTGACTAACATCAATTTTCTTATTTTTTTTAATTTCTGAAATAATTATTTCTTTAATTTTCATTTACGAAATAAAATTATCAAACCAGCAAAAAATAGGGGAATACATAAAAGTTGTCCCATAGTGAAGTAATTAAAAAATAAACCCAAGTGTAAATCAGGCTCTCTTAAATACTCAATTAAAAATCTAAAAATTGAATATATAATTAAAAATAATGCACTTATGTTTCCTATCAAATATTTTTTTGGATTACTATTTAAGTAAACAAATAAAATAAAAAATAAAACTATTCCTTCAAAAAATGATTCGTATAATTGTGAAGGATGTCTTGGATTAGTATCAATTTCAGGGTAAATAATCGCAAAAGGAAAATCTGTAACTCTGCCATATAATTCTGTGTTTATAAAATTAGACATTCTACCTAAGAACAAACCAATAGGTGCAACTATTGAAACTAAATCTGACAAATAAAAAAATTTAACACTATTTTTTATTGAAAAAAGATAGATTGAAACGATTATGCCAATTAATCCACCGTGAAATGACATACCTCCTTTCCATATTTCAAATATGTATAAAGGTTTTAAAAATAATAAATTTGTTTGATAAAAAAGCACATAACCTATTCTACCTCCAATTATTACTCCTATAACTGCCCAAATAAAAAATCTATCAATTTGAACATTTGAAAGTAAATTATATGACTTTCTATTAAATTGCTTAATTAATATTGATCCAAAAACAAAAGCTAAGATATATGCAATGCTATACCAACGAATATCTATAAACCCTAAAGAAATAATTATGGGATCTATTGAAGGTTGAATTAAAATCATTATATTTTAAATAGGTTACTATATTATGGTTAATAAAAGCAGAATTTTATCAGATTTATCAAAATTTGCCGTTGATGCAATGAGTACCTTATCAAGCTTAAGAAAAGAAATTGAAACAATGGTTTCTTTAAGGGTTGATAAAGTTATTAATAAAATGAATCTTGTTAAAAGAGATGAATTTGATTCTCTTAAAAGAATCGTGCAAAAATCAATAATTGATAATGAAAAATTAAAAAATACTAGGAAAACAAGTACTAAAAAAAAGAAAAAAACTACGCCAAGAAAAAAAAAGACTAAAAAACCTTAATTATTCACATTTTTTACCTTAATCTATTTATTTAACTTGCGAAACATCATACTAATTTAGTAAGACTACATATAGTAGATAATAAAAATAAAATACTAGATAAAGTATGGATATTGAAAATATACCTTTAAATCCAATAGATATAGTTGAGGAAGTAATTTATGAGAAGAATTGGAGTTTTAGCAGAGCAGATGATTATGAATTAGTTGCTGATATTGACT
This sequence comes from Alphaproteobacteria bacterium, assembly GCA_045560945.1. GTDB lineage: Bacteria > Pseudomonadota > Alphaproteobacteria > HIMB59 > CACPNW01. The sequence goes on from JBJKYR010000056.1 coordinate 25,916, forward strand.
CAAAATGGTGTCAATATAGACTTTATTTCACATGGTCTGAAAATATAAGAGCTATAAGTTTCACTATAACTTTTGATTTAAAATACCCTCAATCCAAACTTATTAAAGCTTATGAATTAATTGGTTTAATAAATGAAAAACTATGGCTAGGTCATTTTGATATTACAAGTAAAAATGGAATTCCTGCATTTCGTCATACTATTTTGGCCAATTCAGATATTGATTTTTTACATAAAAAATTAGAAAATTTAGTTGATATTTCAATATATGAATGTGAAAAATATTACCCATCATTCCAGCAGACGTTATTTCATGATATTGAACCTTTAGAGTCCTTAGAATTTACTAACTTTGAAGTTATTGGTTCAGCCTAAAAAACTATATATTTTTTTTAAAAAGTATAATTAATAATAAATTATGAATAAAGTTTTATTAGTAGGATGTGGCCACATGGGCACTGCTTTAGTTAAGTCTTGGTTAAATTTAAATTCATATTCTTTTACAGTCGTAGATCCATTCAATTTTAAAAAATTAAAAAAAAAATTTAATAATAAGAAAATTGACATTCTAAATAAAGCACCAATACAAAAAGAAATAAATAAATTTGATATAATTATTTTTGCAGTGAAACCCCAAATTGCTGATGGAGTTTTATCTGAATATAAAGATTTTGAATTTAAAAAAAACTCAATAATAGGTAGCATTATTGCGGGAAAAAAAATAATTTTTTTTCAAAAACGCCTTAAAAATGCAAATCAATTTGTCAGAATAATGCCAAATATGCCAGCTCTAATTAGAAATGGAATATCGTGCTTTGTTTCAACTAATAACTTAAGTAATAAAAATAAAAAAACTATTAATCAACTTTTTTTGAAAGTTGGAAAAACATTATGGCTTAATAATGAAAGTCAAATTGATAAAGCTACAGCAGTTTCTGGAAGTGGACCTGGTTATGTCTATGCATTAATTAATTCTTTTGAAAAGGCTGCACAGAAATTAGGATTTTCTAAAAAACAATCTAGAGAATTAGTTTTAACAACTATCTTAGGATCTATTTATTTAATGCAAGAGACAAAAAAAGAACCATATGATTTAGAAAAATCAATTGCAGTTAAAGGAGGAACAACAGAAGCCGGTCTAAAAAATTTAAAAAATAATAATATAGATAAAATTATTTATAAAACTT
>JBJKYR010000057.1:0-26443 GCA_045560945.1 Alphaproteobacteria bacterium
GAACTTTTAATTTCTGAAGTTATTTTTTTAGAAATATCTTGTTCAATTCCTTCAACTAAAGAGATAGTTTGCCTAATTCTATCACCACCAGCTTTTTCTTTATCTTTTTTACCTAAAGCTAATGGATCTAATTTTCTTCTTACAAAATGGGAGATCAGTATTTCGTTAACCTGAGTTAACTTCAAATCATCTTCAGTCACAATAGTAATAACCTTTTCATTTCTTTCAAGAGTAGTATTTGATCCCTTAAAATCATAACGATTAGTTATCTCTCTTAAGGCATTAGCAATCGCATTATCAATCTCTTGAAAATCTACTCTACTTACAACATCAAAACTAGGCATATTTAATTTAATCTATTGCATTCCCAGAATCTTCTGGCAACTGTTTTTTTGTATTTAATCTGCCAAGTTTTTTCATCTTTTCAATTTTTTTAGTTAAACTACCTGGACCATCTTGAAGGCGTGATTTTGCTTCATCCATTTTTAATCTAGCCTTATCTAAAGATTGGTTAACAGTGCTAAAAGAGTCATATACATTTACAGCTTTATCATAAATTTCACTAGCTGAAGCTGCAATATCTTTGATAGTTTTAGATTGCTTATCAATTCGCCACATGTTCTCAACTGCTTTTAGTAAAAAAGGTAATGTTGAAGGACCTACTATTATAATTTTTTTTTGCCAAGCTTTTTCTATAAGGTCAGCAGCTTCATTGTATAAAGTTAATAAAGCAGGTTCAATTGGAATAAACATTAAAACAGAGTCAATAGAATTAATTTCGTACAAAGAAGCATAATCATCTTTTCCCAAATCTCTAATAAAATTTTTAACAGACTCTAAAAATTTTTTTAAGTGTAAATTTTTATCATTATCATCATTTGAATTTGAAAAATCATGCCAAGAATTTAATGAAACTTTAGAATCTATAACAATATCTCTATTGCCTGGCATATGAACGATAACATCTGGTTTTTGTAAATTACCATCGTCATCTTTATAGGCTTTTTGTGTTTCATATTCATGACCTTCTCTTAATCCTGCACCATCTAAAATATTCTTCAAAACAAATTCACCCCAAGAACCTTGCTGCTGAGAGCCTCCTCGCACTAAGGTGTTTTCCAATCTATTTTGAGCTAAGTTAAAATTTTGCAAAGACGACTGAATTGATTCCATATGTTGCTTAAGTGAAATTATTTCACTTTCATCATTATTGTCTTGCTTCTTTTTTTTTGGCAATAAAAATTTGATTGAAAGAAGAACCCCTATTCCAGAAAAAAATCCAATAAGGAAAACTAAAATTAAAAATGTATTATTCATTTTAAAAAATACTAATTGCCCAAATTATTGATAAATATATTACCAAATATCTTCCTACTTTCCCAATACTTACGAAAACTAAGAAAGGAACTATTGGATAACGAAGAGTTCCCGCTACAAAGGTTATAGGATCTCCAATAAAGGGTACCCAAGACAATAAAAGGGACCATTTTCCATATCTGTTAAATAACTTGTTACCTCGATCTATCATTTTATTATTTATTGGAAACCATGATTTTTTAATAAAATAATTTACATAAAATCCACAAAACCAATTAAATAATGAGCCTAGCACATTACCTATTGAGGCTGCTATTAATAAAAAAAAATGGTTATACTCTCCTAAAGAAAGTAAAGTTATAAAGTATGCTTCAGATCCAAAAGGAATTATTGTTGCAACCATAAATGCAACAGTAAACAAAGAAAGATAAATCATTTTATTTGCTAAATATATTAAATAATTGATTCAATTTTTGGCATTAAATTTATTAATTCTTTTGTATATTGATGTTTAGGGTTGTTAAAAAGTGTTTCGGCTTCGTTTGTTTCGCAAATAATACCATTTTTTAAAACTATAATTCTATTACACATTTGCCTGATGACCGGTAGATCATGACTTATAAATAACATTGTTAAATGCAATTCGTCTTGAATATCTTTTAATAAATTTAATATTTGCGCTTGAATACTAACATCTAGTGCTGATGTTGGCTCATCACATATTAACAACCTAGGTCTTGTTGCAAGAGCTCTTGCAATAGAAATTCTTTGTCTTTGACCTCCAGAAAACTCATGCGGGTATCGATCTAAAGATTGTCTTGTCATCCCTGCTATATCAATTAAATCAAAAACACTTTGATCTAAATCATGTTTAGTAATATTTTTTTGAAAAAATTTTAGTGGTTCAGCTATAATATCCCTTACTTTAAATCTTGGATTTAAAGAAGAGTAAGGATCTTGAAAAATCATTTGAATTTGTCCTCTACTCTTATCAATTTGATATTTTTTTTTCGAGTTATAAAGTGAAAAATTATTGTATTCTAATTCACCCACAGTGGGTCTTACTAATCCTGTAATTATTTTGGCGATTGTTGATTTACCTGAACCTGACTCCCCAACTAAACCAAGTGTCTCTCCCTCAAATAATTCGAATGAAACATCATTAACTGCTTTAACTGCTTTTTCATTAATCAGTTTTTTGCTGTAAGAAATAGATCTATCATCAAAGATCTTTGTAATATTCGATAGTTTTAATAATTTTTGGTTAGTATTCTCCCGAATACCCCAAGTTTTAATTATATTTTTTGTCAAATTTGCTGAACTTGAGTTTATCTCTTTTCCATCAGGACTAATCAATTTAAACCTACGAATTTTTTTATTTGTAGGAGGTACCGAAATAACAAGGCTAAGAGCCTCTGTTGATTTTGGCTGGGTTAATAAGTCTTTGGTATTACCTTGTTCAACAATTACACCATGTCGCATAACAATAACTTTATTTGTAGTTTCGGCAATAACACCCATATCATGAGTAATAATAATTACTCCCAAATTTCTTTTTTTCGTAAGTTTTTTTAATAATTCTAGAATTTGATACTGAATACTAACATCTAAAGCTGTTGTTGGTTCATCTGCTATTATAAGATCAGGTTCACAACTTATAGCTAAAGCAATAACAACTCGTTGACGCATACCTCCACTAAATTGATGCGGATAATCTTCAATTCTTTTATTTGCATCCTCTATTCCAACTTCTTCTAAAAGATTAATAGATTTTTTTAGTGAATCTTCATATGATAATTTTAGATGTGTTTGAATTGTTTCAATTAATTGATCTTTGATTTTAAAAAGTGGATTTAAAGAAGTTTGAGGATCTTGAAAAACAAATCCTATTTTTCTACCTCTAATTTTTTGAATAATTTCTTCGTTATTTTGTAATTCATTATTATCAATTTTTATTACGCCACTAGTAATTTCTCCTGGTGGATCAATTAAATTAATAATTGCATTTGCAATAGTTGATTTTCCAGATCCAGATTCTCCAACAATACCAAGAATTTCTCCTCTCTCTAACGTAAAGTTAACATTACTACTTGCAACAATTGTTTCTTTCCTAGTTTTATAGCTAATATTTAAATTTTTAATTTCTAGTAAACTCATCTTTTTTTCAATTTTGGATTTAAAGCATCTCTCATCCAATCTCCTAGAAGATTTATAGACAAAGCTAAAACGACAAGAAAAATGGCAGGAAAAAATGTTATCCACCACTCTCCAGAAAATAAAAAGTTATTACCAAATCTAATAAGTGTGCCTAAAGATGGAGTTGTGGGTGGAACCCCTACTCCTAGAAAGCTTAGTGTTGACTCGGTAATAATTGCTAAAGCTAAACCAATTGTTGCTATTACTAAAATGGGTCTTAATATATTTGGCAATATATGTTTAAACATAATTATTATATTTGATAAGCCAATAATTCGTGAAGCTGATACATATTCTTTATTTTTTTCAACTAGAGTAGAAGCTCTTGTAACTCTTGCAAACTGAGGCCATTCGGAAATACCAATTGCAAAAATTAAAACATAAATTGCCATTTCATCATGCATTGATCTTGAGATAACAGCCCTTGCTATCCCATCAACTAATAATGCCATTAATATAGTAGGAATAGTTAACTGCACATCTGTTATGCGCATCACAATTATTTCATATTTTCCTCCTATGTAACCAGCTGTTACGCCCAAAAAAACTCCTAAAAGCATGGCAAAAATTATGGATGCAAAACCAACTATAAGAGAAATTCTTGAGCCATAAATCATAGTAGAAAACATATCTCTACCCTGTTGATCAGTTCCAAGAAAAAAACTTGAACTTCCTCCATCAGACCAAATTGGGGGCGTAAAAGCATCCATTAAAGAAACACTTGCAGGATCAAAGGGATTATAAGGTGCTACTAAACCAGCAAAAAAAGAACATAAAAAAATTATAAAAAAAACAGTTGATGAAATAATAGCAATTTTTGAATTAAAGAAACTATACCCAATATCAGTATCATACAGTCTATTAAAAGTTTTTTTAATCATTCTTAACTACTCTCTTCCTTAAGTCTAATTCTTGGATCAATAAAATAATAAGTTATGTCGACTACAAAATTAATCATAACAAAAATAAAAGCTACCATAATCATATATGCTGACATGATAGGTATATCGACAAAGTATACAGCGTTAATAAACAAAGACCCCATACCAGGCCATTGAAAAACAGTTTCTGTTATTATGGAAAAAGCAATTAAAGTTCCAATGTTAATCCCAGTAATTGTTATCACAGGAATTAAACCATTTTTAAGAGCGTGTTTATAATTAATCGTATTGTTTTTAATTCCTCTTGCTCTTGCAAATTTAATATAATCGGTTTGTAATATTTCCATCATTTCAGCTCTTACAAGTCTAATTACGTAAGTCATTTGAAATAAACTTAAAGTAATCGATGGCAGAATAAGAGCCTTTAATCCAGATATAGATAGAAAACCAGTAGTCCAAAAACCTAGGTCAGTTACTTCTCCTCTTCCAAAAGATGGAAGGATGCCTAAAATTACAGAAAATAAATATATTAATAAGATTCCAATAATAAATGTTGGCAGTGAAACTCCAGCTAATGAGATAACAAGGATCACATTTGAGAGAAAACTATCCCTATGAATGCCAGTATACACTCCTAAAATTGTACCTATAATTATAGCTAGCATTGCTGAAACAAAAACTAATTCAAGAGTAGCTGGAAGCCTTTCTCCTATCAAATCTGAGACTTCTCTTTTCAATTGATAAGAAATACCAAAATTACCCTGAACTATATTGCCAATAAATCTTGAAAATTGAATATAGACTGGATCATTTAAACCTAATACTTCTCTTACCTCAGCTCTTCTTTCATCTGAAGCATCTTCACCGGTCATACTATTTACTGGGTCTCCAACAAAATTAAATAATGAAAATGAAACAAAAGCCACAACAAACATTACAAGAATAGATTGTAGGAGTCTTTTGAAAAAATAGCTGATCATTGTATGATTTTCTGGCCAGAATATATAACTGGCCAGAAATTAAAGTTTAATCTTAGTTTACGTTTGCAAATCTAAATAATGGTTCGTTGTTCATTCTAATTGGAACATCAACACTACTTTTAGATGCTTGGTTAACAACTTGGTGATGTAAGGGTAAGTATGTTACATCATCTTGAGTAATATCCCAAGCTTCTGCAATCATAGCATTTCTTTTATCCAAGTCTGTTTCTACGCCCATTGCTGCAACTAATTCATCAACTCTAGCATTACTGAAATTTACTTTATTCCAGCTGCCAGCACTATCAAACAAATACGAGTAAACATAATGACTGTCAAAAGTTGGAACACCCCAACCTAACATATACATATCACTAGTCATACCATTTGCATCGCCTTCTTTAACTTCAGAGAAGTGTTGACTTTTAGTTTTAGCATCAAGATTTACCGTAACACCAATTTTAGCAAACATACTTATTGCTGCAACACAAATTGCTTCATCGTTAATGTAGCGATCATTTGGACAATCTAGTGTTAGCTCAAATCCGTCAGGATAACCAGCTTCAGCTAAAAGTTTTTTAGAAAGTTCAGGATCATAAGGTAATCTTTGATCACGCTCTGCAGTATGACCATTAACACCAGGTGCAGTAATAATACCTGCAGGAACACTTTGTCCTCTCATAACCTTATCCTTAATAGCTTCCATATCTAAAGCATGATACATTGCTAGACGAACTCTTTTATCTGCAAAAGGATTTTTTCCTTTGACGTTAGATGAATTAAGCTCAGCTGAACCTTGGTCCATACCAAAAAATATTGTTCTATTTTGAGGTGTCATTTTTACAATATGTCCAGATGAAGATTTAATTCTTTCAATGTCTTGAACTGGTACAACGTTTGTATAATCGATCTCTCCAGATAATAATGCCGCAACTCTTGTTGCATCATTTTTAATTGGAAGTAATTCGATTTTTTCGATGTTATGCGTACTATGGTCACCCCACCAACTTTTATTTCTTTTAAAATGTGTTCTTACATCTTGCTCTCTCAAAGTAATTTTAAAAGGTCCCGTACCATTTGCATTTGATGCACAGTAAGAAGTCTCTCCAGCATCCCAATTATATGATACCTCACAACCATTAGCTTTTGCCCATGATTCAGACATTACAAATATTTGAGTTAACTGATTTAAAAGAATTGGATTTGGTCCTTCAGTTTTTATTTCAAGAGTGTGATCATCAATTGCTGTTGCAGATTTAATACTTTTAATTAAATCTACCATATCAGAAGGAGCAGTTTTTGCTCTGTTGATACTAAAAGCAATATCATTCGCTGTTAGAGATGATCCGTCATGGAATTTAACACCTTTACGAATATTAAATACCCATGTGTCAGCACTAGTTGCATCCCATGATTCAGCAAGTTGAGGTAATATTTCCATATTTATACCTGGAGTTACTAAACCCTCGTATACTTGACGAGAGACCATATGAGTTGGTCCTTCATTTTGTGCATGTGGATCAAGGGTTAATGAGTCACCTGGCATTGACCACTTTATTGTAGTGGCATACGAAGTTGAAACAAAACCTGACATAACCAATACCAAAATAATATTAATTAATTTTTTCATTTTTATTTCCTCCTAAGAAATTCAATATCCTAGCAATACAACTAAGAAATTTTAATTCAATATTAATAATTCGATTATACTTAAAAGGGCTTAAAAACTACTAGAATAATGATAATGATTAGGAAAATTGCTGGAATTTCATTTGTTAATCTAAAAAATTTTGACTTTATTTTATTATTATCACTCGCAAAATCTTTTAGCCATTTTCTGCAAAGAAAATGATATCCTGTTAGTAAAATGACAAAGAAAATTTTTAACAACAGCCATTTATCTAGACCTAAATAATGAACCATAGAAAAACCAGTAAGCCATGTAAAAATCAATGCTGGCGTCATGATAATATTAAACAATTTTTTTTCCATAACTTTAAATGTTTCTGAAGTTTCTTTTTTTAAATTTTTATCAGCATGATAAACAAAAATTCTTGGAAGATATAAAAGCCCAGCCATCCATGCAATAACACTAAAGATATGGACAGTTTTTAAAATATTAAAAATCATATTAATCCCATTTTGCTATTGGAGGCATAGACATTAAAATTGCATCAATATTACCTCCTGTTTCTAATCCAAATTTTGTACCCCTATCATGCAATAAATTAAACTCTGCATAGCGACTCCTTTTGACCAGTTGAATATTTTTTTCACTTTCATTCCATTTTTCATTTTTTAACTCAATTAGAGTAGTTTCAACAAAATCTCTAAAGTACTTTCCTATATTTTTTATAAATTCAAAATCATTTTCCCAATTATTTTTTAAATAATCAAAAAAAATACCTCCTGCTCCTCTTGGCTCATCTCTATGTGGAAGATAAAAATAATCATCACACCATTTTTTAAATTCAGAATATTTATTTGGATGATATTCATTACACAACTTTTTTAAACCATTATGATAATCAGCTATTTTATTGAAATCTAAACAAGGAGTTATATCCATTCCTCCACCAAACCATTTTTCAGAAGTTATTATAAAACGAGTATTAAAATGCATTGATGGTATTTTGGGTGATACAGGGTGTAAAACAACACTAATTCCTGTAGCTTTATATTTCGGATCTTTTTTAGCTCCAGGTATTTTATTTTGCATTTCACTATTGAATTCACCATAAACACTAGAAATATTAACGCCACCTTTTTCAATAACTGGTCCTTTTATTTTCGACATGGTCCCCCCACCTTCATGTCTATGACTCCAATTCGTTTGAACAAATTCTTTACCATCAATTTCAGAAACTATATTGATTAATTGATTTCGAAGATCTTCAAACCAATCTTTTGCTAGATTAAATTGATTATCTGACATTAGACTTTCCAACCTTGTGTATGTTTTATTATAAGATGAGAGATAAATTTTAAATGTTTTTCATTATCATTTAGACATGGAATGTATTTATATTTTTCACCACCTGCCTCGATAAAGTATTCTCGATTTTCCTCTTCTAGTTCTTCAAGAGTTTCTAAACAGTCAGCACTAAATCCAGGAGATATAATATGAATATTTTTAACACCTTGGCTTGGTAATTCTTTAAGAGTTTCAGCTGTATATGGTTTTAACCATTCTGCTCTTCCAAACCGACTTTGAAAAGTGGTAATTATTTCTTCATCTTCAAGATTCATTTTTTCTTTAACCAACCTAGTCGTTTTTAAACAAAAACAGTGGTATGGGTCACCATTTGTTAAATATTTCTTTGGTATACCATGATAACTGAAAACAATCTTTTGTGGTTTTTCATTTTTTTCCCAAAATTTTTTAATAGATGTTGCTAAAGCATCAATATATTCCTCTTCTTCAAAGTATTGATTGATGAATCTTAATTCAGGAATCCATCTCCATGTTTGTAAAATATTTGTAACTTCATCAAAAGTACTGCCTGTCGTAGCAGCACAATACTGAGGATATAAAGGAAGGACCAATAAGCGTCTTACTTGTCTGTTTTGTAAATTTTTTAGAGCACTTTCTATAGAAGGGTTGCCGTAACGCATTCCTAAAGCAAACTCAATATTATGATACTTAAGTGAAATTATTTTTTTAACTCCTTCAATTTGTTTTTTAGAAATATCTAAAAGTGGAGAACCGTTATCTGTCCAAATTTTTTTATAATTAGCAGCAGATTTTCTTGGTCTAACTTGCAATATTATGCATTTAAGAATAATTTGCCATAAAAATTTAGGAATTTCTATTACTCTAGGATCTGAAAGAAATTGATTTAAATATTTTCTAAGTGATTTTGCATCAGGAGCGTCAGGAGTTCCAAGATTAGTTATTAAGACACCTGTCTTATCTTTAATTCCATGTTCGTAATTTTTTTCACCAACAAACTTGACCATACTTATTATTAGCTAAATTCTTTTCTAATATTTTCTAGGAATAAATGAACATTTTTTTCTGGTGTTTCTTTATTAATTCCATGTCCAAGACCGCAAACCCAGCCATCTTTATTTTCTATAGATTTCATACAATCTATATAAATTGTAAGTTTTTCACTAAATTGATCAGAATCTAAAAGCATAAAATTTTCATCAAAGTTACCTTGAACAAAGCCGTGTTTTGAATTTTGAAATATATTTGCAAGGTTTATTGATTTATCAAAACCAAATCCAGCAAAGGGGTATTTCATACATGGTATAATGTCAGATTCTTGTTTTCCTTTAGAATAATAACCAACTTTGTTTGGGAAAGTTGATGATATATCCTCAAGTAAAGAAGTATAAATTACTTTAAAATCTTTACTTTCTAAATCATACAACCAACTATCAAATATCATTACAATTTCAGCTCCAGCATCTAATTGTAATTTAATATTTTTCTTTAATAAAGGCACAAGAATTGTAGTAAGAAATTCAAAATACACTTCTTTATTTTCAGCAATTAATTGATCTTTACCAAATGCATATCTGATTAAAGTCCATGGACCACCAACAAAACCAATTAAGCTTTTTGAATTTGGTATCTTTTCTTTTGTAAATTTAATAGCATCTGATTGAAATTTTAAATGATCAATAGCTTTTTCGATATTATTATAATCTTTGAAATTTTCAGCACTAATATATGAATTAAATTTTGGTCCAGGATCGAATTTTAATTCAAGTCCTAGTGCTTCTAAAATAAAAAGTATATCACTAAATAAAATAGCCACATCAAAATCAAATTCATTTATTGGTCCAAAAGCAACTTCTGCAGCAAGTTCAGGTGACTTACATAATTGTTCAAATGTATACTTCTCTTTCAAATTTTGATAATGAGAATGGTATCGACCTGCTTGTCGCATAAACCAAATTGGGGGCACATTCTGTCTTTGCTTAATAAGTGCATTCTGAAATAAAGTATTTGCCATTTTATATCTTTAATAACTTTTGCTTCCAACTATCATAAGATAGCTCAACAAAAAGATTTTTATCGTGACCCAATATTGAATAAATTTCATTATAGGTATTACCTGGCCCACAATAATGATATTTTTCTTTCAATTCTGGGTATTTTTCAAGTGTATATTTAAAGGCTGTCGAACTCATCCAATAAAAATATTTTTTTTCTTTTATATCAATTTGAAAATCAATTTTTTCAAGCTTATATGTTTCAATTCTATCAGTAATATTCGAACTTGGGGCATCCTTGTGAGTTAGTTTTATCCAAGGGAAATTTGTTAAGGCTGAAATATTATTATCAAAATCTTCACCCAGACCATCAGAACTTCCATTTACCCATATACCTTTTGATGCAAGTTTTTTCCATGTTTTTAAACCACTAGACCAAACAATATTATCTGAATTTATTTTTGCTTGATTTGGAAGTGCGCTTATACGAGATATAAATACACACTTATTTTTTAAACTACTTATTCTTACAACAGTTTCATTTATTTGCTTTCTCTCAAAAATTTTATAACTATCTAAACTTTCAGGATATATATGTTTTATATTATTACAGGAGCTTTTATTTTTTTTATTTTTTTCCAAATACCAATCTTCAAAATGAGCACCTTTTTCATCCTCACCCCTTTTAGAAACAACTGTTCCATGTTGATGATGTATATAAGATACACCTATTTTTTGGTGACAACCACCACCATAATTTTTCAAAATTTTTCTTTCATTTTCAACGTTTTCAAAATCAGTTGTAAAATTTATTTTTTTTAATAAAGAATTAAGTTTATTATCATCAATTCTTGATTCAATTGCTAAAGCTCCTTGACCAGGGGAACAAGGATTAATTGAGAGAGGTACAATTGTCCAAAAACATTGATTAATATAATTTTTAAGATCTTTTTTTAATTCTTTGAATCTAGGAATTTGATTTAATAATATTCTATCAATTGCTGCTTTTGCTACTATAAAACTATCACTTTCTGAACTATTAATAAATTTTTTAAAACGGGTTGGAATATTACCTCTTATATTTTCAAAATTTATAATTTTGTATTTTTGTGGAAGATAATTTTTAATGAAGTTTTCTAAATTGTATTTTCTTCTAGGTGATGAACATAGAACGTTAATAACGCTATCTTTATTAATTTTATTTTTCTTTATAAATAATATGTCTCGTTTATCTGATCTCTTTAATGTTGAAGCAATTATTGTTTGCTTTCCAACTTCAATGGGTAAATCCTTCCAAGAATGAACTATTAAATCACATTGATTATGTATTAATTGATCTCTTAGATCATTAGTAAAAACTCCCTCTGAAGACATTTCTGAAAGTGGAGTTACTAAATCTTTATCACCAGAGGTACTCTTAGTTAAATATTCAATCTCGGTATCTGAAAATTTAGATTGTAGGTATTTACCAAATTCATATGCTTGAATAATAGCTAGATCACTTTTTCTGGATAATACTCTTATTTTCATGGATTACAATTTCTCACATAACACTATATAATAAATAAATAAATTGATCACTTAGGAAACTTAAAACAAAAACAGGTGTGACAATTATGCAAATAAGATACTTGGTTTTTAAACATAAACATATACTTATACCTTAAATGGATTATTCAAAATTTTTTAATACAGAGTTAGAAAAATTAAAAAAAGAAGGTCTTTATCGTAATTTTAGAGAAATAGATCGTCCGATAAAGAAATTCCCTAAGGCAGATGAAATCCAGGGTGAAGTAGAAAGAGACGTTGAAGTATGGTGTTCTAATGATTATTTAAATATGAGCCAACACCCAGAAGTTGTAAATGAAACTGTTAAAACACTTTTAGAAATTGGGTCAGGTTCTGGTGGCACAAGAAACATCTCTGGCACAAGTTCTTACCATACTGCTCTTGAAAGAAAATTAGCAGCAGTACATAATAAGGAAAATGCACTAATATTCGCATCAGCATATACAGCTAATCAATCTACTTTATGGACTTTAGGTAAAAAAATTAAAAATTTAGAAATATTTTCTGATGAACTTAATCACGCATCTCTAATACAAGGTATAAAAAATAGTAGTGCAAATTGTAATATTTTTCAACATAATGACGTTGATCATCTTGAACAACTTCTAAGAAATACTAATCAGAATCATCCTAAATTAATTGTATTTGAGAGCTTATATTCAATGGAAGGGATAAGATCTCCTATTTTAAAAATTGTTGAACTCGCAAAAAAATATAACGCAATGACATATCTGGATGAAGTTCATTCAGTTGGTTTGTATGGAGACAAAGGTAAGGGTATAGCTGTAGAAATGAAAGTTGACCAAAAAATTGATATTATAAATGGAACTCTTGCAAAAGCTTATGGGCAAATGGGTGGATATATTGCAGCAAATAAAGAAATAATTGATTATATCAGAAGTTTTGCACCAGGTTTTATTTTTACTACTTCAATATGCCCGTCAATTGCAGCGGGAGCAAGTAAAGCTATAGATATTGTATCATTAGCTGATCAATTAAGAATTAAAATTCATGAGAATGCATCCACTATAAGACAACTACTTGAATCAATAGCTATACCGTATATCGACACTAACAGTCACATCATATCCGTCTTGATTAATGATCCATTTCTTTGCAAAAAAGTATCTGAAAAATTAATTGATGATCACGGTATTTATGCTCAACCAATTTTTTATCCTACAGTTCCAAAAGGACTTGAAAGACTTAGAATCACAGTAACTCCTAGGCACAGAAAAGATCACATAGAAAAAATGATTAAATCTCTTGATAAAGTATGGTCTGATTTAAGTTTACCAAGGAAAAATTCAACAAAAATTCATATTAACAACTAGGGTAAAACTGGTTCGCTTTTTTTTCTAGCTCCATAGCCATAATATATAACTGCCAAGACTATTATTCCCCCTCCAAGAATAACAGTAAAGCTTGGAACTTCATTTATACCAAAAATAGGTATAGATACCCATACGACACCACCTACACATTCCATCAAAGATAAAAATGTCAACTCAGCTGATGGTAAATATTTTGCTCCCAAGGTGTATAAAATTAAACCAGATGCTACGATTAAACCATGAAGTAAACTCAAGTAACTATTAATAAGTGGCATGTCAGTAAAAGGTTTAAATGATAACCCTAAAACACAATAAGAAAAAATAGCACAAAATAGACCTGCTAAAAAAACAGTTGTAAATTTTGGTGTCTCAGGTTTCCACCTTATTGTGACAGAATATAACGCAAAACCTGTTGCTGAAATAAATCCTATTATAGCTCCAAGAGCACTTCCTGAAATACTATCATTATAAATCATTACACAAACTCCAATAAATGCAATTATCATTGCAATTAAAGTAGACCTACTAAGGATTTCGCCTAAAATAAAATAACCCACAATTGCTGCAATGAATGGCATAGCGGCTAACATAAACAAAGTTACTGCAGCAGCAGTCATTGTTATTGAAAAAATAAATCCAGTAAATGCTGTAGCTAAAAATATTCCTCCAAGGACTGATGAAGCTCCAATTTTAAGAAAATTTTTATAAAAACTAGATCCTTCTTTTAAAATTAAATAAATTAATAAAATAATTGCAATTGCTATTCCTCTGTAAAATAAATATTGAAAAACATATGTATGTGCATCATCCATATATCTTACAGTTACTGCTCCAAAACTCCAAATTAAGCCAGCAAGAAAAACCAATATAAATGCATTAAAATAACTATTAGAATTCATAATAATAGACCTGTGTATCAAATTGAAGAAAAAGTAAATTATAAAAGAAATTTAAGAAAGAAATTTAAGAAAGAAATTTGTGCTAATTACAGACCCCTATAGAGCCAAGAGCACATTTTTTTCCATCAACCCATATAGCGCTAGATAAATTAGCTTCATCAAAAATTGCTCCTGAAATATTAGCTCCTAACAGGTTAGCTTCATATAAATTTGCCCCTTTAAAGGAAGAGGTAAAAAGATTAGCTCCTTCAAAATTAACCTTGGCAAGATTTGCATTTTCAAAATTTGCATTATTGCAATTAGCACCTTGTAAATTAGATGCATATAAGTTTGAATTACTAAAATTTGCAAAAATAAAATTTCCTATAGAGAGATCAGAGTTATTTAATTGCGATTTCTCTAAATTGGCTAGAGATAAATTAACTCCTGACATCTTTGCGTTAGCCATTCCAACACCAATTAAGTCAAGGTTTTCAACAAAATTACAGTTTGTCCAATCAACTTCATTAGAAGGCTGATCATCACATCCAGCATGAGCAAAACTTGAGAGCAATAAAATTAATTGTAAAATCATCCATCTCATAAACAATCAGTAAGAAAACTTTATGTTTAATTTAAGGCAACTATCTTGAGGTAAGTTTTAGTTCAATTCTTCTATTTTGCTGATAATCTTCTATAGTTTCCCCATCACTAATAGGATAAAATTCTCCATATCCAGCAGCGGCAAGTCTTCTTGGAGGAAAGCCAATCTCAAGTAATAATTTCAAAACTGAATTAGCCCGAGCACTTGATAGTTCCCAGTTAGAGGGAAATTGTATTGTATTAATTGGTCTTTTATCAGTATGTCCCTCTACTTGAATTATCCAATCAATGTCTGTTGGGATTTCATTTGTGGTCTCCAGCAATGTCATAGCAATTTGTTTTAGCTTTGCTTTACCATTTTTTTGTAAATTTGCAGAAGCTGAGTCAAATAATAATTCTGATTCAAATATAAATCTATCACCAACAACTTTAATATCATCTCTGTCACCTAATAAAGATTGGAGTTTTCCAAAAAATTCTGAACGGTATTTTTGCAACTCAAATATTTTTGATGTTAATGCTTTATTTAACCTTTCGCCAAGAATTTCAATTTCTAAATTCTTAGATGCAGTTTCTATCTCGCTTGACTCAAGAGCTCTATTTAAAGTCAGTATTTCAATTTTTAAATTTTCAATTTCATTTGATAAAATAGATATCTGCTCAAATGTTTGTGATGCTTCAATTTGCATCTCCTCAATTTGATTACTAGAAACCTCATTCTCCATAGCTCTAGCATTTTCAACATTTTCAATATCTCTTTTTAATATTGCTATTTCTAATTCCTGTTCCATTCTTTTTTCATCAGAAATTGAAAGGACATTGTTTAATTCAATTATTTTACCTCTTAAATCAAAAATTGTATTATCTTTATTTATTAAATTTTGATTTAGTGTTGCTAATTCTTGATTCTTAGATCTGATAGCTTCTAATTGTTCTTGTAGTGTTGCATCTTTTAATCCTAAACTATCATTTATTTCCATTAAATCATTCATAAGATTTTGATATTGATTTATTTGATTTTGCAATTCTTCATCTCGAAGCGATAATTCTAAATTCGTTCGCTCTAACATACTTAAGGTTTCCTTAGTTTCTTTTTGAGAGTTTAGTAAATCTTTATTTAAATTTATAAGTTCTTGATTTTTATTTTTAATTGCTCGTAACTGCTCAGTAATACCACCATCTTCTAAGCCTAAACTTTTATTTATAGAAACTAGGTTTTCATTCTTTATATTTAATTCTTTGATTTTCTCATTAAGATCATTTTCACTAATTTCTAGTTTTTTATTTGTTTCATCAAGCTGGCTATTTAGTTTTGTAAGATTTTCATTTGATATGTTTAATTCATCAATTTTTTCATTTAAATTTATTTCACTGATTTTAAGTTTATTATTTGTTTCATCTAACTTTGTATTAAGTGTCTTTAATTGATCTATACGAGCAGCTAAGGCTTTATTAATTTTTTCACCCAATCCCTCTGTATCTAATATGGCACTATCTAACCCCTCATAAACTTCAAGAGCTTTAGCAACGATCCGCAATTCACTTAAAAGTTCTGTAATTTGACTAGATAGAGCAAGTATATTTTGTTCTTGAACAAATATTTCTGTACTTTTTTTAGCAAGATCTGTTTGTAAACCTTCAGCAATTAATTCTTGCTTTTTCAAATCTGTTTGAACATTACTTAATTGCGACTCTGTTTCAGATAAAGTTTTAAGAGCTTCCTTTTTTTCAGTAACTTCTGATTGAAGAATTTTTGATAATTCACTAATTTGGATTCTTAATTCTTTCAATGCCTTATCTCTTCCTGAAATAGCATCACTTAAATAAATTTGAGATACTGTAAATACCATTAGGACAAAGATAATAACTATTAACAATGTAGCCAAAACATCTACAAATCCTGGCCAAATATTAGTTGATTCACCAAGTCTATTTCTTAAAGACCTAGATACCATTATTATTTTTTATTTTTAGTATTTAATTCTTTAATACTCTGATTCAAATCTTCAAATATTTTTCTTGTAGAACTATCTAAAAATCCTTGATCATTAATTTTATTTATCAACTGTAAAATACTAGATTGTGTATTTAATTGAGTTGATAAAAAATTGGATAGTTTTTCATCTATTCCTGCTGAATGAGTATTAACATTTTTAATTTGCTCATTTAAGTTAGCTAAATTAATATTAATCTCATTTTGATTTTCTGAAGTTTTTTTTAAAGCATAAACAATACTATCTAAATTATCATAAATTTTTTGAAGTGCTTGTTGACTCATATTATCAGAAGGTGATGAATTAAGTAAATCTGGAATAGAATTGTTCTCCAATATTTTTTCGAAAAATAAACTAAACTTATTTTGTGCTTGCCCAAGATTTATATCCATAAAACCAAGAATTAGTGATCCAGCTAATCCAAGTAATGAACTACTAAAAGCAATACTCATTCCTTGTAAAGGTGCATTTAAACCGTCTTTTAAAGAGTTAAAAAAACCAGCAACATTTGTATCATCAATACCAAGACCACTAATAACGTCACCAACCGAACCTATTGTCTTCAATAACCCCCAGAAAGTTCCAAGTAATCCTAAAAAAACTAATAAACCAACTAAGTATCTTGAAGTTTCTCTAACACTTGATAATGACATATCAGAATTTTCAATTAACCTATTAATTGCAGAACTTTTAAAAACAAATCTGCCTTCTACCTGTTTAAGATCACCAGAAATATTTTTTAAATTACTATTATTATTTAGAAAAGATTTTGGAGATTTATTTATTTCAAAATTTGCTAAGGCTATATAATCTGTATTTAGACCAGCAAGCTTGATTAAATTAAAAATTATACCAACAGCCAACGCTGCTAAAATTATTAAATTGATAAATATATTTGATAAAAAAGCATTTTGAAGAACAGGATAAAGAAGAACAACAATAATAAATACTATTGCTAAAAACAACCCTACTCTTAAAAAATATTGATTCAAACTTTTTGGCATAAAATAGTATCTAGTTAGTATATGTTTTTAATAAATTTTTTATATATCTAAATTATGTCAATTATACATATAGTTTCTTGTTAAGGGTAAATTATTAATATTCTTAGCAATTTGGATTTGAAAAACTACATTTCCCATATTTACAAAAGAATATTTACTAGCAAGTAAATAAAATTCCCACATACGATAAAAGCGCTCATCGAACATTTTAACAATTATATCCTTGTTTTTTTGAATATTTTTATACCAATGAGTTAATGTATGGGCATAATGCAACCTAAGTATTTCAATATCAGTTATATTTATATTGAGTTTTTGGGTCTCATTAATAATATCAGAAAGAGAAGGTATATATCCGCCAGGAAATATATATTTTCTTATCCAGGGGGTTGTTGCAGTTGGAATACCTCTTTGACCAATAGTGTGAAGAAGAAATACTCCATTTTCTTTTAATAAATCATATGTTTTTTTTAAATAAGCTTTAAAGTATTTAATACCAACATGCTCGAACATTCCCACAGATACAATTCGATCATATTTATGAGTCTCATTTCTATAATCTTGTATTTTAAATGAAATTTTTTCATACAAACCCTCTTCTTGAGCTCTTTTAGAAGCAGTTTTAAATTGATTTTCAGATAGAGTAATTCCTTTAACATTAGCCCCAGTCTGCTTAGCGATTTCTATAGCCATACCTCCCCATCCACATCCAATATCTAATACATTCATATTCTCTGTAATTTGAAGCTTGTTAATTATATGTCTTTTTTTATCAATTTGCGCCTGCTCTAAACTAATATTTTCGTTATGAAAATACGCACAGGAGTATTGCATATCTTGATCTAAAAAAAGTTTATACAAATCTTCTTTTAAATCATAATGATGTGCAACATTTTGTTTTGATTTAACAGCTTCATTGAGCTGCTGGAAAATTTTAAAATATCCAGAGAAATTCTCATATATTCTATATATAAAATTATTTTGAATAAATTCATCGTAACATGAAGTTATCAAGTCAATTAATTGCTCTATTGTGCCCTCTAATATTAATATTTCTTGATTCATATAGCCTTCTCCAAAGTAAAGACCTGGATTTCTAAATAATTTTTTTTCTATTGATTTAGTGGTTAGTTTAATTTTTAAATTATTTGTACCACTTCCAAACCCATGAATTTTATCACTGCTGTCTACAATTAAAATTTTTCCTTTAAAATTTACTTTTTTTAAAACAGAATAAAGCATAATTTTTTTAGGACTCTATTTTAAGAAAATGACTAAAAATGTCAACAAAATGAAAATGGCTGAGTTAAAAAACGCAGCCATTAATGAAGAAAAAATTTATGCGGCTATGCGACGATTTTTTTGAGCATCTTTTTCTTTTTTCAGCTCTCTTTCGTCAATATAAGCAACTTCACAGTGCTGCTTACAGTATGGTTTTCCATTCAAAGTATTAGCCTCACAAAAATGAAAATCTTTTTCTTGAGGATCTCCAATTGGCCACTGACAGCTAGAGAAAGTGTGTGTCACTCTATTTTGTTTAAAATAGTTTTTAATAATAGACATTATTTAGTTCCTTTTTTAACCCGTAAATGTTGAAATCTGTAATTAACGAGGTAGTTTATAAGATTGAAAAATCCAGTATTCAAGAAAAAATTAAAAAAAAAGTATATATCCCAATATGTTAGTATAACAATAAAATTCACCTACTATATGTAGATAATAAAAAAAAATTTTATCTAGAAAAACGAATCGGCATTTTTAAAAATTAAAATTAATACAAAAATGAAAAAAAAAGCCAAGTATGAACGAATAATAATTTTTTTTGATAGTATAGAATTTGGAGGCTTCCTATAATAAATAAATAAAATTATTATCGACCAAAAAAACAATAAAATCAGCCAACCAAAAATTAGAGCAATATAAAAATCATTATACATTTAAAAATTTATTTATTAAGAATACGCTCTTTTTTGAATATATTTTTGGTGATATTCTTCAGCTTTATAAAAAGTATCAGCTTTAGTAATTTCCGTTACTATCATTTTATTTAAAGAAGTTTGATGTTGTCCTCTAGATGTTTCTGCAACTTTTTTTTGAAATTCATCGAAATAATAAATGACTGAGCGGTATTGTCGTCCAATATCTGGGCCTTGTCTATCAATAGTGGTTGGATCATGACATTTCCAAAATTCATCTACTAATGTTGCATAAGAAATAATTTCATCATCAAAGTCAACTTCTAAAACCTCTGCATGATTAGTATTTTGATAACATACACTCTCATAAGTTGGGTTTTTTGTATTACCTCCTGAATATCCTACTTCAGTTTTGATAATACCAGAAATTTGTCTGAAATGTTCCTCGACACCCCAAAAACAACCTGCACCAAATAATGCTTTTTGAATCATATATTAAATATATACACTAAATTTATTTATTCAAATTTATGGCAATAAAATATCAAATAATTAATAAAAAAGATCTTTACTCTGGTTTCTTTAAATTGAAAAAATTAGAATTTATACATCAAAAACACGATGGGAGTTGGACTAATAAAGTAGACCGAGAAATTTTTAGTGGTGCTCATGTATCTACTTTACTACCATATGATCCTATAAGAAAAGAAATAGTTTTAATTCAGCAATTTAGAGCCGGGGTAATATCAAGATATGATGATGACTACCTATACGAAATTGTAGCAGGTATAATAGATGAAAATGAGTCGCCTGAAGAAACTAGTATAAGAGAATGTGTTGAAGAAACTGGCTGTAAAGTAAATAAGATTACAGCTATTAATGAATACTTTCCAGCTCCTGGATCATCAGAGTCTTATTATCATTTATTTTTAGGTGAAGTTAATTCCTTTGATGGAGAGAGAATTATGGGACTTGAAAGTGAAAATGAAAATATATTAGTTAAATCTTATAAAGTTGAACAAGTAAGAAAAATGTTGAAGAATAAAGAAATTAAAAATGGTTTAACGCTTATAGCACTTCAATGGTTCTTTTTAGAGTATTATAAAGATTAAGTTCCCAAACCCCTTTCGTAGGGTTGAACTAATTCTTTACAAATTAACATCATATCAAGAGTCTCGATCATTTTATCAATTGTTTGATATTCTTGACATTCATAAATTTCATTATCTTTTTGTAAAACAGTAACAAATAAAAGTATATACAGGCCATTAGCAGTCTCAATGTTGTTTGTTGCATAACTTTTTACTTCAAAACCTTCATTAATTAGGTCTTTATAAGTTTTATCAGATTCTTGCCATTGATCTGTATTAGGATTGGCATACGATATAGAAGCAAAAAGTAAAAATAAAATACAAGTAAAAAACAATTTTAATTTTCTTTTAACCATCTTAATACATCATCTATATGTTTATCAATTGGATATATAGGATAAAAAACTTTTTTAACTATTTTTTTTTCAATAATTAAAGTTAATCGTTTTAAGTAAACTTTATCCTCAACTAAAAATGTTGGGAGATTCAATGCATTCTTCAATTCTAATTTTTCATCACTTAATACGTCATATGGTACACTAAGACGGTTAGTCATTTCTTTATTATAATTAACGCTTTGAGTTGAAATTCCAATAGGGATTGCATTTAAGCCAATAAGACCATCATAATTATCTCTAAATTTACATGTTTGTAATGTGCAGCCATTTGCTCCAGGAATTTTATTCCAATTGTGAGGAAGTGGCATATCTGGTCTTCCAGTCATAGGGAAAAAATAGATTATCATTCTAAATGTATCTGAGCGATCAAGTCGCAAATAATTTCCTTCTTGATTTGGCAATGAAATGCTTGGAATATTAAAGTTTTTTAGATGATTTGCCGCAGCATCATCTACTGGTATAGGAAATTTCTGACTCACACTCATTATTATATTGTAATAATAGCCTCTTTATATCATAACAACTTATTATGACTCAAATAAAACCAACAGCAGGTCAAACAACTCCTCGCTTTGCAGATATCGCAACTTTTTTTCGTTTGCCTATAGTTAAGGACTTAAATAAATTAGATTATTGCATTTGTGGAATACCATGGGATGGAGGAACAACTAATAGACCTGGTGCAAGACATGGGCCAAGAGAAATTAGAAATGCTTCTTCACTTATCAGAACATATCACCCATCATCATTAAAAAGCCCTTACGACAATTATCAAATTGCAGATATTGGTGATTGTCCAGTAAATCCGGCTGATCTTCAAGACTCTCTAAATAAAGTGACAGATTTTTATAACAAAATTACTCTATCAAAAACTATACCTTTATCAATTGGGGGTGATCATTTGATATCTCTTCCAATATTAAGAGCATTAGCAAAAAATAAACCAGTGGGCATGTTTCAATTTGATTCTCATTCAGATACTTGGGATACTTATTTTGGTGGATTTAAATATACTCACGGAACTCCATTCAGAAGAGCTATAGAAGAAAACCTTATTGACCCAAAAAAATATGTCATTCTTGGTTTGCGTGGTGGGCTTTATGACCCTGACGATTTAACTTGGGCAATAAACCAAGGCGTAACCATAATATCTACTGATAAATTTTATGAAATTGGGCTGAAAGAGACTATTAAAATAATAAAGGATGTATTGGGAGATACAGCAACCTACTTCACCTTTGATATTGATGGCATTGATCCAACATTTGCTCCGGGAACAGGAACTCCTGAAGTTGGAGGAATTAATGTTCGAGAAGCACAATTAGTCATAAGAGAGCTAAGAGATTTAAATTTTATTGGAGCTGATGTCGTTGAAGTTTCTCCACCTTTTGATTTAAATAATATGACCTCATTGGTTGGTGCAACAATAGCCTTTGAAATATTATGCACCATGACGAAAACTAACTAACCTTTACTCATCAAATTTTGACATACCCACACACAAAACATTTTTTAAAGATATAAAATTTATATAATTATTTAAATTAATTCCACCAGTTGGAATAAACATTACTTCTTTTAATATATTTTCAACAGACATTAATTTATCTCTACCTCCAGCTAAATTCGAGGGGAAAAATTTAATTATTTTATAGCCATTATTTAGTAAAAACATAAATTCACTTATAGTTTCTCCTCCAGGAATATAATTTTTTACTTTAGTATTTACTAAATCTAATATTATTCCAGGTGAAACAAAAAAATAAAATCCTGCATCGGAACCTTTTGCATAATCTTCTCGCGATAAGATTGAGCCTAATCCAAATTTGATATTCGTAAATCTTTTCTTTAATTCAATAGCAATTTCAAGAGAATTATATTTTCTTAATGTAATCTCAATATTTTTTATATTAGAATTTTTAGATAAAAATATTTCTAGTCTCTTAATATCAGCAGTTAATTCACTTGTATTAAATACTGGTAAAATTTCTTGATTTTTTAAATCTTCTTTTATATCACTATCTAACATCAACAATCGCTCCTTTTTTCATAACAATTTTTGCGCCAATTCCACTAGCGCATTGTAAAGCTTTTTGAGGATCATAATGTTTCACAAAATGTGAGAGATAAGCTGCATTATAGCCATCTCCTGCACCAGAAGTATCTAAAACTTTGTTTAGTAATTTATTTTTGATCATATATTTTTTATTATTGTAGAAAGAATAGTTAAATTGTGCATTTTTTCTATAAATACCATGTGGGATTTTAAATTTGTTAATAATTTTTTCAAAATCATTTACTTTTTTACTCATTTTCCAGGAGAAAAAATCTTCTCCAGATGCAAATAATATATCTACTTTAGGAAGTAATTTATTTAAATATATTATTAAATTTTTTTTTGACCATCTATTAATACGAATATTTAAATCAAATACTATCTTACTATTTTTCTTTTTAAAATAATTTATCAATCTCATAAAACTATCTATATTCTTATCTTCTAATAAAGATAAGGTAATTCCTGTAAAATATATATATTCAAAATTTTGTAATTTTTTTGAAATTTTTTTAATATCATTATTAAAAAAATGTTTTGCTGCACTATTATCACGCCAATAATAAAAACGTTTTTCTCCTAAATTATCATTCTTAATTAAATAAAGACCAATTTCATTTGAAGCAATTTTTGAAACTAAATCTATATTAATTTTTTCTTGTTTTAAAAAGTTAAGTACTTTTTGACTTATATCTGAAGTTCCAATTGCTGTTAGAAAAAAAGTATTAAATATTTTTTTATCTAAATAAAAAGAAAAATTTAGTGTATCGCCAGCTATTGACTGTTTATATAAATTTTTCTCTAAGTTTGAAAATTCCAACATACACTCACCAATTGAACAAATTTCTATTTTCATTAGACTTTTCTATTTTTAGTTTTTAATAAATTTTTTTTAGATAAATAAATTATCATTATTCTAAATATTTCTAAGGTAAGATACATCTCTTATCTATAATATTAGCATTTTTTAATTCAATCCATAAGTCATTAGGAATTTTAACTTTCAAATCTGAGATGTTATTATTAATTTGCTCTTTTCTATCCATACCTATAATCATAGACGCAACTTGTTTATTTGCGTAACAAAACTGCAATGCAGCGGCTGATACTGAAACTTTGTACCTATTACAAAGTCTTAATATTTCATTATATTTTATCTTTATATTCTCTGGAATTTTATCATAAAAATAAGTACTATTGTCTCCAATACCCTTGGCAAGAATTCCGGAATTAAAAACTCCTGCAAGAATTATTCCAATATTTTTTTCTTCAGCAATGGGCAGGCAGTCATTAAGTGCACTTTGATCTAATAATGTATATCTTCCTGCTAACAATATGCAGTCAAATTCACCTTCTTGAGCAAACCTTTTGCATATATCTGAATTATTTACCCCTACTCCAATTGCCTTAATAACTTTTTCTTCTTTTAATTTAGTTATTGCCTTGTAAGCTCCATTCATTGCTATTTTAAAATAATGATCTACCTGATTTCCATAAGTGTATGTATCAACATCATGGATTAAACATATATCCACTTTTGATGCAGCCAATCTATGCAAAGATTGCTCAAAAGATCTCATTACACCATCATATGAATAATCTACATTGGGACTGAAGTTTAATCCACCTGCCCATTTTCCTCTATTTATATTTTCTTCTTTTTCTGGTGTTAAATACCTTCCAACTTTTGTAGATAAATAATAACTATCTGGCTTTAATGTTTTTAGAAAATTCCCTAAACGATGTTCACTTAAACCGTATCCATAATATGGAGAAGTATCATACAAATTTATATTAGAGTCATTGCAACGCTCTAGAGTTTTATAACAAGTTGCGTCATCTAGTTTTTCAAATAAATTACCAATAGGTGCACCACCAAAGCCTATGGTAGATAAATGTATATCGGTATTACCTAATTTTCTTTTTTGCATAATTGAATAATATTTTATACAGTAAAAATTAGAGGTACGAAACTAAACCTATTTCTTTTCTAAATCGATCTCGTATTGTAACGGCGTTCAGAGGTATTGGTTTTATTGGCACATTGCCTGCCTTAATTTTTGATATAATAACATAAGAATTGTTTTTATCGGATAGAGCTTTTTGTAAATTTGGATTGGTTTCTTCACCTGAGCATTCAATTACATTTTTGCAACCAGCTCCAATAGCAACATCTTTTAAAGATGTATTTTCATTTGTAAAAGTTTTTTGATCTCCTGTTGATCCATATGAGCCATTATCAACGATTAGCAGTGTATAATTAGACGGAGCTCTATTACCAATTGTTGCAAGAGTGTTCATATTCATTAAAACTGATCCATCACCGTCAATACTTATAATATTTTTATCAATAGATAATGATAAGCCTAAACCAATTGATGATGCTAAACCCATACTGCCTAACATATAAAAATAATTTGGTTGGTCATTAATTTTATATAGTTCTTGAGAAGGTAGTCCAATATTACAAATAACAAGTTCATTTTGAATTGTTTCTTGCAAAAGATTTAATAATTCAAATCTATTCATACTTAATCATCCTGCATTAAATTAAAATCACATAAGACCGCCACAGGACTTTCAATCACTTTAGCATGATTAGTAAAAGTAGATATTTTATCTAAATCTTCTTCATCATTACAATGAAGCATTGGTATTCGAAGTGTGTTAAGAATATCTTCTGTTACGCTTGCCATACCCCCCTGAGCTCCCACTGGTTCACCAGGCGTTCCTCGGTAACTTATTAAGAAAACAACTGGCATTTGATATAATTGAAGAAGAGAAACTATAGAGTTTACTGAATTGCCAATACCAGTATTCTGCATCATAATACAAGGCAATTTATTACCAAGATAAGCCCCAGCACAAATTCCCATTCCTTCTTCTTCTCTAGGAATAGCTGAATAATAAATATCTTTGTCATTCTCTAAGATGTTAATCATATTAGCTAATAGTTTACATGGAACACTAAGAAAAAAATCTGCCCCACCTGATTTTAAATTAGTTATAATTTTTTGACTAATTTTCATCGGTATTATTTAATACTTTAATAAAAATATAAAACAAGATTTTAATTTTTTAAAATTATTACGTAATTTAATTATTAGACTTTTCTATCTCTTGTTTTTGATAAATTATTTTGACGTAAATAAATAATTATTCCTCCAGCAACTATAAATAAAGCACCTGGAAATAATTGATCTACTGGCCACTCTTTAAAGAAAATCCAACCCAAAATTAAAGCAAAAAATATTTCAATATAATCAAAGGGCATAATTTTAC
>JBJKYR010000058.1:0-25776 GCA_045560945.1 Alphaproteobacteria bacterium
TAGAAATGTAGAAAAAATAAAAGTCGAAACTCCAACAACATTGATGGGAACTTTGGAATTTCAAAATAATGCAAAAGTACAGTTTTTTTGTTCATGGGATGTATGGAAACATAAACATTCTACTATTGAATTATATGGATTAGGTGGATCTATGATTATTCCTGATCCAAATTTTTTTAGTGGGGATATTTTAGTATCAAAAAAAGAAAAAGATTGGCAAAAAGTAAACAATGAAAAAATGTTATTAGGTGTACCAAATAAAGCTGACAATGATGGAACAAAAATTGCAAATTATCGGGGAATAGGATTAGCGGATATGATTGATGCAATTAAAAATAAAAGAAAGGCAAGATGCTCATTAGATTTAGCTATACATGTTTTAGAAATTATGGAAGGCATTTTAATATCTTCAAAAGATAGACAAATGTATAATTTAACGACTCAACCAACTCAGCCTAAATTTTTAAGTGAGGAAGAAATTAAATATTTAAAGAGTTAATTTATAATTTTTTGATAACTAGATTCGTTTATCTTATAAAGTTCTTCATTTAGTTTTCTTAAATCATTATCAACATTTTTAAGCATTGAATTAAATTCTGATCTTTTAGTCTCATATAGTGAAATTCCTGAAATTATTAAATCGATAACAAAATATCGTTCCTTATGTTTTAGAACTCTCCAAGTAACTATCATTTCTCCAGTATCCAAATATACTTCCATGTCTATATAATTGACTTTATTTGTTTCATCATATCTTGAATCTGTTAATTCATATTTTTGATTTGAGTAACCTTGCATAAGAGATGCGATATTTAATGCTAGATGTCTTTTAAATAGATTAATATAATTACTTCTAGTTTCCTCATTAGCATTCTTATAACTTTGTTTTGCAATATTAATGGCAATACTTTTTCCTGGAAAATTGTTGTTTATTGTTTGTTCAATTAATAAAAATCTATTCTCATTAGGTAGATTTGGATCTTGATAAGCTATTAAGATTTTATCAACTTCTTGTTTTAGCCAGTTAGAAGCTTCACTTGCTTTTAAACTTAATGAAAATATTATAATAAATATAAATACTAAAAATCTAACTAAATTAATCATTCAAATTCAATACTAATCAGAGGTAGTGGTGTTAGATCACTATCATTTGTATTATTAATGGCAGCTTTTCTATTTTGATAGTAAGAGCTTTTAACTGCTGCATAATAGTCTAAAGAATTATTTCTTAAAGCATTGACTTCATCTATAATTTTAGATCTTTGGTCAATTGCATTCGCTGCAGTCCTCAGAGGAATTGCCCATGCCTCACCTTGACTTGCGGCATAAGCATTTATAGGGTCAGTCATCATAGTCATAAACATTCCTGAAGTATCTCTTAAATTCGAGGGACCAAATAAAGGTAGCACAACATAAAAACCATCACCAACTCCCCATTTTGCAAGTGTTTGACCAAAATCTTCTTCTTTTTGCTCAAGACCTAAATCATCAGCTACATCAATTAATCCAAAAATACCAATTGTTGAATTGACTAAAAACCTACCTGTTGACTCAGCTGCATTTTTACCTTGCCCTTGTAGTAATTGATTAACTGCTACAAGAGGCAGTTTTAGATTCTTTATAAAATTACCAATCCCACTTTGAACTGGAGTTGGTAAGTTTTTATATCCTTTTGCTGCTGGTTCTAAAATCATTTTATCTGCAACATTATTAAATCCAAATATAGCTCTATTAACCCCTTCAAGAGGGTCATAAATTTCATCTTCAAAAACTGATGTTTCAAAGTCTTCTGAGTTAGTTTTCACATCATCAGATGCGCCAGCATGAAGATTAAAACTAATAAAAATTATAATAAAATATATTAATAATTGTTTAAATTTATTCATTTTTATGACTAATTTTATATAGTTATATAGTTTATTTTTTTAATATTATATAACTTTTATAACATAAATATGTCAGAAAATTCTAATAATTATCTAGAATCCCTTAATGAATTTCAAAGAGAAGCAGTAGAAAATAATTCTGGGGCTACTTTAGTTTTAGCTGGTGCTGGAAGTGGAAAAACCAGAGTTTTAACTTACAAACTTCTTCATCTCCTTGCAAAAAAAATTTTAAAACCTAATGAAATTTTAGCAGTAACTTTTACTAATAAGGCTGCATCCGAAATGAAGTTTAGAGTATCTAAAATGTTAAATTTTCCTATTGATAAAATGTGGTTAGGTACTTTTCACTCTTTATCATTAAAAATTTTAAGAAAGCATTACGAAAAAGTTGGGTTAAAAAAAAATTTTGTTATTATTGACAAAGATGATCAATTAAAACTTATAAAAAAAATTTGTGAACAAGAAAACATAGACACAAAAGATATTCCTCCTAAGTTTTTTAGTAATGCAATTGATAGTTTAAAAAATAAAGGTGTTTTTTTTAATAAACTTAAGCCAAATAAATATAGAAATAATGATGATGAACTTAGGTTGGTATACAAAATATATCAGAAGGAATTAAATAGAATTAATTGTGTTGATTTTGGCGACTTGATTCTTTTGTGTATAGAATTATTTAAAACTAATAATGATGTAAGAGAATATTATCAAAATTTATTTCACTTTATATTGGTGGATGAATATCAAGACATTAATTTTATTCAGCAAAAATGGCTTGAATATTTATATGAAGGTCACAAAAATATTTGTTGTGTAGGTGATGACGACCAATCAATTTATTCATGGAGAGGTGCTGATGTAACCAATTTATTAGAATTTAAAAAAAATTTTAATGAGCCCAAAATAATTAGATTAGAACAAAATTATAGATCAACTAAAAATATTTTGGAATGTGCTTCTATACTTATTGATAAAAACAAAAACAGATATGGAAAAAAACTCTGGAGTGAAAATGAAATAGGTGAAAAAATTACAATAAATGGCTTTTGGGAAACAAAAGAAGAAGCGATTATTACAACTGATCAAATAGAAATGTTAATAGCAAAAAAGGTCCCACTTTCAGAAATTGCTATATTATTTAGAGTTGCAGCGCATACAAGATCCTTTGAAGACAGATTAATATCTATAGGATTGCCTTATAAAATTGTTGGGGGATTAAGATTTTATGAGAGAAAAGAAATTAAAGATATAATTGCTTATCTAAGAATAATAAATAATTTATCTGATGATTTAGCTTTTGAAAGAGTAATAAATACACCTAAGAGAGGAATAGGCAAATCAACACTTGCTAAAATTAATAATATTTCAAGAAAAAATAACATAAGTTTGTTTGAAGGTTCTCAAATATTTATTAATGAAAATAAAACTAAGGTAAATATAGAGATTGATAGTTTTATTAAGAATATTTTGAATTGGAGAAAAATAAAAAAAAATTTTGACCATGTTGAACTTACTAAAGTTGTTTTAGAAGATTCTAAATATATGCAGTCATTAGAAGTTGAATTAAAGAGTTTAAAAAATCCTGAAAGTTTATCTAGAATAGATAATGTAAATGAATTTTTAGAAAGTTTAAAAGATTTTGAAAATTTAGAAGGTTTTTTAGAACATGTTGGTTTAGTAATGGAAAACATCTCTAATACAAATGTGCCAACAATAAGTTTAATGACTATGCATGGTGCAAAAGGATTAGAGTTTGACTATGTCTTTTTAGCTGGATGGGAAGAAGGTGTCTTTCCTAGTCAAAGATCTCTCGATGAGTCGGGAACAAAAGGTTTAGAAGAAGAGAGAAGGTTGGCATATGTTGCACTTACAAGAGCTAGAAAAAAAGTTCAAATATCTTATGTGAATCAAAATAGATACTCATACGCATCACACGATTTTAATGCTCCATCACGTTTTATTTCAGAATTACCAAAAGATTTAATTGAATTTAATGACTCAAAATTTATTGAGGAAAATGATTTTTTAAGTAATTTTATTAATACTGAAGATATTTCAAGTGATTATTTAACTCCTGGCAGAAAAAGAATGATAGAAAATAAAACTGAAGATATTGATTGGGAGTTTAATCAGGATATGTCTTTTGAAAATAATTTAATGATTAATGATGCAGTACTTCATAGAAAATATGGAACTGGAATAATCTTAAAAAAAGACATAGATAAAGCTGAAGTAGATTTTGAAAAATTTGGTTTAAAAAAAGTTTATTTAAAATTTTTAAAGATTAAGAATTAATTTTTTTTAAAAACTCATCTTCGGTTAATGTATTTATATTAAGCTCTTTTGCCTTTTGAGATTTAGAGCCTGCTTTTTCACCAATGATAACATAATCTGTTGTTTTGCTGACACTAGATAGAATTTTAGCACCTACTTTTTTAGCTAAATATTTTGCCTCATCTCTTGAAATATTAATTAAGGAACCTGTAAACACCAAATTTTTGCCATTAAAAAAATTATTAATATTTTCTATTTTAATTTGATTAATATTTAGATGTTTGGATAGTTGTTCTAATAAAGCTATGTTTTGATTGTATGAAAAGAAATCTTTAATTGCATTTATAGCTTTTGGGCCAAGACCATCAATATTGGATAAAACATCTGTTTTTTTAGATGCTAAGATAAAATTTGGTAAGTTTTTAAATTCTTTTGCTAAAATTTCTGAATTTACCTCACCTATAAATCTTATACCTAAAGAATATATAAATTTATCTAGATCAATATTTTTAGAATTTTCAATCGAATTTATTAAATTTTTGAATGACAATTCTCCCCAACCTTCTAATTTTTTAATTTTTGATTTTAAAGTTTCTAATACAAATATATCTGAAGCATCTTTTATAAATTTCAAATCATAGAACTGTTTTACTTGTTTTTCACCAAATCCATCAATGTTTAATCCTTTTTTGCTAACAAAATGAATTATCTGTGAAATTTTTTGAGCATAACATTCATAAGTATTAATGCATCTTAGTACAGCTTCATTCTTTTCTTTAAAAGTTTTGCCCCCACAAATTGGACATTTTTTTGGTGGAATTATTAGTTTATTAACTTTGTTTGATTTTTTTATTACTTTAATAACCTGAGGTATAACATCTCCTGCTCTTTGAATTTCAACTGTATCACCAATTTGGATATTCTTTTTTTTAATTTCATCAAAATTGTGAAGAGTGGCATTTGAAATCAGCACACCTCCTAGATTAATACTTTGTAATCTTGCCACCGGGGTTATTGATCCTGTTCTGCCAACTTGAAAATCAATTTCCTTTATTATTGTTTTAGCTTTTTCTGCTGAGAATTTTAGTGCAATTGCCCATCTTGGATTTTTACCAACGTTACCAAGTCTTTTTTGGTTTGATATATTATTTAATTTTATTACTAAACCATCGATATCGTAATCCAAATTACTTCTGTTATTATTTATACTATTGTAGAACTCCATAATTGAATTCATATTGGAAGATTTGAGATTTATATTATTTTTTTTAACTCCCCATTTTTCTAAGTTTTCATAATACTCATCAAAATAAGTAAATTCATAAGATGAATATCCTATACCATGGGCTAAAAACTGTAATGGTCTTGTTTTACTTATGTTAGCGTCAAGTTGCCGCAAACTTCCTGCAGCTGCATTGCGTGGATTAGCAAACTTGTTTTTATCATCTAATTTTGAGTTAATATTATCAAAATCTTTTTTTGTTAAAAATACTTCTCCTCTAATTTCTATAGAACTTGGAAATTTACCTTTTAATTTTTTAGGTATATTTTTTATGTTTAAAGTATTTAGCGTTACATCCTCTCCTATAGTTCCATCTCCTCTGGTTGCCGCTGATATTAGCGCACCATCTTTGTAAGTTAAATTAAGTGAAAGACCATCAATTTTAGCCTCACAAATATAATCTAGTTTTTTTTTTAACTCTATATTTAAGTATTTTTTTACTCTTTCATCAAATTCTTCAATATCCTTTAAATCAAAAGCATTGGCTAAAGAAAGCATAGGGGATTTATGTGGAATTTTTTTAAATTTATTTTTTAATTTGCTACCTACACTTTCATTAGGTCCATTTTTTAATTTTAAATTAGGATACTTTTTTTCTAGAAGTGAATTTTCAATAACTAATTTATCAAATTCCCTATCTGATATAATAGGATCATCATTTTGATGATAATGTATATTATGATTGTTGATTAATTTGGCTAGCTCTTTTATTCTGTATTTTATTTTTCTGATATCTTCTTTGTTATTCATTATTTAAAAAGTTTAGCTTTTCTAAAAAGCTTTTAGATTTATTTTTATTAATTAAATTATAACTTAATTCATACCATTTTGACTTAGGATAATTATATCCTAAAACTGAAGCGGTATTTGATGCTTCTTCTTTCAAACCCAAAGTCATATAAATTTCAGTAGTTCTATATAAAGCTTCAGATGTAAACTTAGTGTTTGAAAAATTATCAATAACTATTTTGTACCTGCTTAATGCTGCAGTGTACTTAGCCTTTTTTTGATAAAATTTCCCAATATTCATATGTTTTGCAGCAATATTTGAATTTACTAATACTATTTTCTGTCTTGCATCCTTCGAGTACTTACTACTAGGAAATCTTATTATTAGTTGCTGAAGATTTTCAAGAGCTAGAAAGTTATTTTTACCATCCAGGCCTTCGTGAGATATTTGCTCATAGTAACAAAGAGCTTTCATATAATAGACATAATCAATATTTTTTAATGATGGATATTTATTAATTATTTTGGTAAATTTATAAATTGCATTATCATACTCTAAATTTATATAATCGATAAACCCAGACATAATTTGAGATTGTATAGCTTCATTTGATAAAGGATAAAGTCTTTCAATTTCTTCAAAAATAATAATTGCTTCATCTAGCTGATTTGAATTAAATTTATTCATGGCATCTAAGTACATTAAATCTGAGGTTTCTTGATTATTAGTAAGTGTTTTGCCGTCTTTATTGCTGTTTGATGAGCAATTAAATATTGCTAGAAAACACAACAGTAAACTAAATCTTTTTAGTATCATAAAAATTGATATATATATTGATTAATAGCAAATTTGAATGAAATTAATTCATAAATTTAAATCATTAAATTATAATAAAAGGAATATTAAACAAATTTCCTTTTTAATCCTGCACTATACTGCGATATCATCAGTCGAAGACTCAATTAAGTATTTATGTAATAGAAAAAAGAAAGTTAGTTGTCATTATATAATAAGTCAAAATGGAAAAATATATAATTTAGTTAATGAAAAGCATAGAGCATGGCATGCAGGTCAATCAGCTTGGTTATTGGAAAGAGATTTAAATAGCTCTTCAATTGGAATAGAATTAGATTTTAGCCCAAATCATAAAAATAATAAATTTTCAAAATTACTTATTAAATCATTAATTTGTCTTTTAAAATATCTTAAAAAAAAACATAACATTGATAACAAAAATATTTTAGGTCATTCAGATATAGCCCCATACAGAAAAATAGATCCTGGAGAAAAATTTCCTTGGAAAAAACTATGTAACTTAGATTTATCATATAATCCAAAAAAAGTAAGTATCATTGAATTAGAAAAAATTAGAATTTGGTTTAAAAAAAATAAAATATATTTGAATAAAAATAAAATACTTATTATGCTAAGTTTTATAGGATACGATATATCTAAATCTATTAAAAATAAAAGCTCTTATAAAATTTTAATTAATAATTATAAAAATCATTATCTTCAAAAAAGTAATATAAAATATACTAGTACTAAATTATTAAATTTTGTTGAGACACATTTCTGCAGTTTATTATTGACCAAGTCCTAAAAATTAATTATTTATGTATTGATGGTGCGATGATCGCTTGAATATTCAAGAGGAAAGTCCGGGCTCCACTGGAAAAAAAACCAGGTAACACCTGGCGAGCGAAAGCTTAGGGAAAGTGCAACAGAAAATATACCGCCCTATGGGTAAGGTTGAAATGGTAGGGTAAGAGCCTACCGCTTTTTTGGTAACAAAAAAGGCATGGCAAACCCTTTTTGGAGCAAGGTCAAATAGGAATAGCAATTAGTTTCCAGCTAAGCTATTCGGGTAGACTGCTTGAGGTAAATGGCAATATTTACCCTAGATTAATGATCATCATTTTACACAGTAATTTACAGAACCCGGCTTATGCATCATCATAAAAATAAATAGAACAAAACAGAAACATATAAATAATTTATTAGTTATCCCATTGACGCCCATAACATCCCATGATAACCCATTAATTACCATGAATTTATTTGTTTCTACATTTATAAATAAAATTGATAAAAAAGGTAGAGTTTCATTACCTTCTATTTTTCGAAGTGCTTTACCAAAAGAAAATAAAAATGAAATCATTTTATCAAAATCTATAAGAAATAATATCATCGATGGACTTAGTGTCGATCGAGTTAAAGAAATTGCGAAAAGAATAAATAATTTAGATTTTTTTTCAGAGGAGCATGAAGATTTTACAACTTCAATATTTTCTGAAATGTTACCAACAAATTTAGATAAAGAAGGTAGATTTTTAATACCTGATAAACTAAAAACATTTGCAAATATTAAGGATGAAGTTTCATTTATAGGGCAAGGTTATTTTTTTCAAATTGTTAATCCTATTTTAGCACTAGAACTTCAAAAGAAATCAAGAACACGTTTAAATTTAAATAAAAAAACTTTAGGAAAAATACTAACAGGAGATGTAAATGATTAATAGTCATATTCCTGTTATGCTTAATGAGGTTAAGTCGTTTATACCAAATAATAAAAACATAAATTTAATTGATGCTACCTTTGGTGGCGGTGGTTATTCTCAAGCCATACTTGAAGAATTTAATGTAAAAAATTTAATAGCTATAGATAGAGATCCAATTTCAAAAATTTTTTTTAATGAATTAAATAATAAATATCAAAATATAGAATTATTTAATGAGAAGTTTAGTAAAATTGATGAATTAATTCTTAAGTCGAAATGTTTAAATGTAAAATTTGACGTAATAATTTTTGATTTAGGTGTAAGTTCAAATCAAATTGATAATTCTGAAAGAGGTTTTTCTTTTCAAAATGAAGGCCCCTTAGATATGAAAATGGGATCATCTAAACTAAATGCTTATGAAATAATCAATTCTTTTGATGAGAGCAAATTATCAAATATCTTTTTTGAATTAGGGGAAGAAAAATATTCGAGAAGAATTGCAAAAAATATTATAAAAAAAAGAATTATAAAACCTATAGCTAATACTAAAGAATTATCAGATATTATCAAAAAGTCTTTACCGTTTAGTAATAAAAAAAATAAAATCCACCCAGCTACTAAGGCATTTCAAGCAATAAGAATTTACGTAAATGATGAATTAAATGAGTTAAAAAAAGCTTTGGAGAAATCAGAATCTTTACTTGCTCATAAAGGTTTATTAATAATAGTTTCTTTCCAAAGTCTAGAAGATAGAATTGTGAAAGATTATTTTAACCACAAAAGTGGTAAACGATGGCGTTCCTCCCGCCACCTCCCGGACTTAGGTGATCTTGGTCCTATAACCTTAAAGATAATCACCAAAAAACCTTTAAGACCAAAGGATTTTGAGATTAATAATAATCCAAGATCTAGATCAGCTAAGCTTCGGGTGGCTCAAAAAATTTAATTATGAAATATGCTAAACACATTGTTTTTTTTCTTCTTATAAATTTAGTAATAGTTTTCTTGGCAATATTTTTAGGTAATTTAACTAGGAAACTTGAAATAAATAATAATTTAATTGAGAAAGATATCCAAAAAGAAAAGGATCAATTAAAGGTTAATATAATTGAATATGCTTATTTCAATAATCCTAACTATTTAAAAAAATTACATGACATATATTTTTCTTATGAGGAAGAAGATCTACAGAATAAAATTGTAGACTTGTCAAATATATCTAATCTAAAAAACAATAAAATAATTTTGGTAAATTTAAAATCTAAATAAAATGATTAAAAATAAACCATTTTTATTTGACTCTGATTCATTAAAAAATTTTCATAAAAGAATTTTTCTTTCTATTTTAATTTTTCTTTTTTTCTTTTTTTCTGTATTTTATAGAATAAGTTTTATTTCAATCTCAAGTTATTTTGATGTAACATCTCAAATTAAGTTAGCAAAAAAAGAAATAAGAGGTAATATTTATGACAGAAATGGAATAGTTTTAGCTGCAACAATAAATTCAAAATCGTTATCTGCTAGACCTAATTTAATCAATAATGTTGATGTTTTATCAAAACAATTATTTGAAATTCTTGATATTGATGAGGAAATAATCAAAAATAAATTATCAAGTAATAAAAAATTTGTTTGGTTAAAAAGAAATATTACTCCTTTTGAACAACAAAAAATTATTGATCTTGGAGAAATTAATTTAGAATTTCATAATGAAAAAAAGAGAATTTATCCATTTAAGAACACTGCTTCACATCTTGTAGGTTTTGTAAATATTGATCAAATTGGCCAAAGAGGAATTGAAAGATATTTTAATAAATCATTATCAAACTCTAAAGATATAACTCTATCAATTGACATAAACCTTCAACAATCAATTACAAATAATTTATTAGAAACCATTAATTATTACAAAGCTGAGTCAGGGTTAGCAATAGTTTTGGATATATCAAATGGTGAAGTTTTATCTTCTGTTAGTTATCCTGATTTTAATCCCAATAATAATCAAAGTTTTAATGAAATTAATTTAATTAATAGAGTTATCCAATCAAATTATGAGATGGGCTCAACTTTTAAACCATTAACAGTTGTAAATGGTTACGACTATGGAATTATTAATCCAAACATGGTTTTTGATGTAAAGGAAAGTGTCAAAGGAGTTCAAGATCATGACAATTATAAGGATAATGGACTTTATGATGTAGAAAAAATTGTTGTGGAGTCATCCAATATAGGAGCTGCACAAATAGCATTAAAAATAGGTAAAAATAATCAAAAAGAGTTTCTTAATAAATTAGGTTTTTTTAAAAAACTAGATATTGAACTATATGAAGCTGAAGAGCCTATAGGCAATCCTAACAATTGGAAAGAACATGAGACTACTAGGATAGGTTTTGGTCATAGCTTTTCTGTAACACCACTTCATCTTGTAAAAGCATATGCTTCTTTAGCTAATGATGGTTATACAGTAAGCCCAACCTTCACACTAAATCCAAAAAAAAACTCAGATCAAAATATACTATTAAAAAAAGAAAGTTCTGATTATTTCTTAAGTTTGTTAAATGCAGTTATTACTAAAACTAAGTTTACAGGTCCAAGGGTTAAAATAGACGGATATAATATTGGTGGAAAAACTGGAACATCAGAATTATTAAATCCAAAAGGTGGATATTATAAAGATAGAAATAGAACATCATTTATAGGTATATTCCCAATTAATAATCCTAGATATGTTGTATATACTGCTATTAAATACCCAAAAAAACCTACTGACTCCAATCAAAGAATGACTGGGGCAGTTGTAAATGCTCCTCTTGTAAAAAAAATCATATTTGAAATGATTAAAATATTAAATTTGCCTTCATATAGACACGATAACTTAATAAAAGCAGAAATAAAACAAATATATAAATACGGTTATGCTTTTCTCTGATCTAAAAGATATTTTTAATAATGCAGTAATCGTAGGCAAATTACCTAAAAAAAAAATAAAATACTTAAGTGATCATTCTAAAAATGTTGATGGAAGTACTCTTTTAGTTATAAACAAAAAAAAAAATTTCAAATTATCATATTTAAAAGAAGCAATTTCAAAAAATTTAAATACTATTATCACTAATAGTTTTTTAAAAAATTGTTCTCTTAATCAAATTATTGTTAAGGATCTTGAAAAAGAAATTTTAAGATTAATTAAATTAAGACAACCCTTTATACCTAAAATATCTGTTGCTATTACAGGTACTAATGGAAAAACTTCAACATCATGGTATCTTGCACAAATTTGCAAAATAAATGGGATACCCTCAAAATTAACGGGGACACTTGGTTATTTTATAAATTTGAAAAAGTATAAGGATTCAGGATTAACAACACCAACAAACTTAGATCTTTATCAATTTGCTAATGAAAGTAAAAAAAATAATTTTTCCTTTATATCTGAAGCATCTAGTCATGGACTGTATCAGGGTCGTTTTAATCACTTTAATATAGACATAGCTGCAATTACAAACCTTTCTCATGATCACTTAGATTATCATAAAAACTTTAGATCATACGTAAATAGTAAATTTTCATTATTCACAAAAATTTTAAATAATAAAGGTGTGGCAGTAGTTAATTCACGTTTGAAAAATTATAAAATTTTAGAAAAAAAAATAAAAGAGAAAAAAATTAAAATAATTACTTTTGGAGCTAAAGATGTATATTTTTATAAAAATAATTATTTATACTTATATATTTTTGAAAAAAAATATACCTTATTAAAACTTGAATTAATAAATAATATTCAAAAAGAAAATTTGGAATGTGCAATTGCTTGCGCTCTAGCTATGAATATAAGTATAAAAAAAATAATTAATTGTTTACATAAATTAAAGGCAGCACCAGGAAGATTTCAAATGATAAATTTTAGAAAAAAAAATTCAAAAATTATAATAGATTATGCTCATACTCCTGATGCTCTTCAAAATATTTTAAAATCTTTTTCATATAATAATTTAAAACCTTCACTTGTTTTTGGTTGTGGAGGAAATAGAGACAAAGAAAAAAGAAAAAAAATGGCAATTATAGCAAATAAATATGCAAATAAAGTTTATATAACTGATGATAATCCAAGATATGAAAATCCAAAAACTATTAGAGAAAGTATTAAAAAATATTGTCCAAAGGGAGTTGAGATTTCTAATAGAAGGAAAGCAATACATGAAGCAATATTAAAATTAGATATAAATGATATCCTTATCATCGCTGGGAAAGGGCATGAAATATATCAATTAGTTAAGAATAAGAAAATTGAATTTAATGATTATAAAATAGTAAAAAATTTTATTAAATAACCATGATATTAAAAGACAAAATTAAAAAATATATTTTCAATTCATCAAATAAAATAAAAATAAATAGTAAAGACATTAAAAAAAATGATATTTTTTTGGCGTTAAAAGGATCAAATTATCATGGGAATAAATATATTAATGATGCCATAAATGCAGGGGCAAAATATTGCATAACAGATAAAGATCTCAAAAGATCAAATGGTAGTAAAGAAATATTATTAGTTGAAAATATCCAAGAATTTTTAATTGATTTATCGGAAAAAAAAAGATCATCATATAACGGACAAGTTGTTGGCATAACAGGAAGTGCTGGAAAAACTTCTTTAAAGGAGTGCCTTAAATTTTTTTTAGGAAAAAAATTTAATGTCTCTGCATCTATTAAAAGTTATAATAATAATTTAGGTATTATGATTTCAATCTTAAATATGAACTTAAAATCTGATTATGCAATATTTGAAATTGGAACAAATAATTTTTTTGAAATAAGGAAATTATCAAAATTAGTTAAGCCCTCTCAAATATTTATTACTAACATTCTCTCTACTCATCTTGAAAATTTTAAAAATAAACGTAATATTGCTATAGAAAAATCTGATATATTCAAAAAAATATATAATCCTCTAGCAGAAATTTTAATTTTTCAAAAAAAATCAAAAGAAGAACAGTTAATTTATAATATTGCCAAAAAGGAAAAATTAAAAAAATTAATTCAAATAGGAACAAAAAAAGATGGATGCTACATTGCAAAAGTAAAAAAAATGCAATCTAAATATGAAATATCATTAATAATTTTTAATAAAAATTATAAAATCTATTTAAGTGAATATGAAGAAAAAACTATTTCGAATTTATTATTTGTTTTAATTTTTTTTATTTTAAATAAAATTAATACTAATATAATAATTAACAATAATTATAGAATCCCTAAAGTAGATGGTAGAGGGAGTATACATAACTTTATACTAAATAAATTTAAAGTTAAATTAATTGATCAATCATATAATGCTAATCCTGAAACAATGGTTGAGAGTATAAAAAATTTTTCCATTATTAAAAATGATCAAAGGGATAAATTTTTAATTTTAGGTAATATGAATGAATTAGGCTTGAAGTCACATGCTCTTCACATAAAAGTTATTAAAGAAATTGAAAAATATCAATTTCATGAAGTTATTTTATCTGGCGACTTTTTTAAAAAAGCCCTAAGTATGTTTTCTAAATTAAAAAATAATTATGTTTATAAAAACAATAGTCAGAATATTATGAGCTATTTAAAGAAAAATCTTCATAAAAATGCCATTATAATGGCTAAATGTTCAAATAAAACTGAAGTAAATAAGTTTGTAAAACTAATAAGGTTAAAAAAGAAAGGATAATTTTTGTTTAAAATTATAGCCCAGCAGTTTGTTGAACAATATAGTTTTCTTAACTTATTTAATTTTATAACTTTTAGAGTAGGGGCCTCAATATTAACATCATTATTTTTTTCTTTAATTTTCGGTCAGTATATAATTAACAAAATTTCAAAAATTCAACCAATTGGTCAACCAATAAGAGATGATGGTCCAGAAAATCATATAATCCAAAAAGCAGGAACTCCTACAATGGGTGGAGTTCTAATAATTTTAAGTGTTATAATTTCTTTAGTTGTATGGTCAGATTTAAATAATATTTTTATTTGGATTGGATTTCTATCTTTAGTTGTATTTGGATTGATAGGATTTATTGATGATTATAATAAAATTAAATCAAATTCTAGTAAAGGCTTAAAAGCGAGCACTAGAATAGCATTACAATTATTATTTGCTCTATTAATCTCTATTATAATTATAAACAATATTAATGATCAAATTGATACTACCATTGCATTTCCTTTTTTTAAAAATTTAATAGTTAATTTTGGATATTTTTACTTTATAATTTCATTATTTATAATTGTTGGTTCAGCGAATGCTGTAAATTTAACAGATGGTTTAGATGGCTTGGCTATAGTTCCAGTAATGATAGTTGCTATGACTTTTGCTTTTATAGCTTATGTGACAGGAAATATTGTATTTTCTGATTATTTACTTATTAATTATATTCCAGGAACAGGCGAATTATCTGTTTTATGTGGCTCATTAATTGGAGCAGCGTTAGGCTTCCTTTGGTTTAATGCCCCACCTGCCAAAGTATTTATGGGTGATACAGGCTCATTAGCTTTAGGTGCAACAATAGGGTCAATAGCAATAATGGTTAAGCATGAGATAGTTTTGGCTATTGCCGGTGGCTTATTTGTTTTAGAAACATTTTCAGTAATTATTCAGGTTATTAGCTATAAGTTAACTGGAAAAAGAGTTTTTATGATGGCCCCTCTGCATCATCACTTTGAAAAAAAGGGATGGGCAGAATCAACTATTGTAATTAGATTTTGGATTATCACAA
This sequence comes from Alphaproteobacteria bacterium, assembly GCA_045560945.1. Lineage (GTDB taxonomy): Bacteria > Pseudomonadota > Alphaproteobacteria > HIMB59 > CACPNW01. Next base: position 15,429 of record JBJKYR010000058.1, read on the forward strand.
TAGTGCTTGCATTGTTAAGTTTAGCCACTTTAAAAATACGGTAAATGACAGAATACGTATATGGTTTAAGTAAAAGTGGATTATCAGTTATAAAATTATTAACGCTTCAAAAAAAATCTTTTCATTGTTGGGATGACAACAAAAGCATAAGATATTCATTAAAAAAAAAATTTTCAAAGTTAAAGTTTACTCAAATAAATAATATTAATTTAAAAAAATATAATAATATTTATCTAACTCCAGGTTTATCTATTTCTGATAGAAAAGTCTCAAAAGTTTCTAAATCAAGAATTAAAAGAGATTTAAATTTATACTACCAAAATTTGAAAAATGAAACAGTAGTTGCAATAACAGGAACCAATGGAAAATCAACTACAACAAAATTAATTGGAGATATAATAAAAAGAAAATACAAAAATACATTTGTAGGTGGAAATATAGGAGACTCACTTTGCAATTCAATTTTAAATAAATCACGTTTTTCATACCATGTAATAGAATTAAGCTCTTTTCAACTTGAAACTATAAAAAAATTTGAACCAAAAATATCTATATTACTCAATCTATCAAAGGATCATTTAGATAGATATAAAAATTTTAAAGAATATATCAATGCCAAAAAAAATATTCTTAATTCAAAAAATAAAAATATTAATTTGATTTCGATTGATGATAAATATTCTAAAAAAATATTTAATAATAAGAAAATTAAAAATAAAATTTCTTTTTCATTAAATAATAATACAGCAGATATTTATTATAGTAATGGCTTTATAGTTGATAAATATTTTTATAAATACAAGAGTTTTAAATTAATTAATATTTCATCAGATCTCTCAAACACTTATAATATTCAAAATATTTTAGCTACTTATATTGTTTGTAAATATTTAAATATCCCTGTTAAATATTTCACAGAAAGTGTTAAAAAATTTAGAGGTTTACCTTACAGATCATCAATTATTTTTAATTCTAAATCAAAAATTGTCATTAATAACAGTAAAGCTACTAATGTAAGTTCATCATTATTAACTTTAGATAATAAAAAAAATATATTTTTAATATTAGGTGGAATTGCAAAAAAAGAGGATGAGTTTCATAATTTTAATAAATATAAAGATGATATTATTAAAATATATATTTATGGGAAATCAAGATATTTAATAAAAAGACAAATAGGATTAAATAAAATTTCTAAAGTTGTTACTAGTTTAGATGATGTTGTTAAAAATCTAAGGATAGACCTATCTACATTTGATTGTAAGGCAACAATAATATTTGCTCCTGCATGTGCTTCTTTTGATCAATTTGATAATTTTGAAAAAAGAGGTAATTATTTTAATAAATTAATTAAAAATAAAATTAAAAAATGAAAATAAGAAACTTCTGGAGCTCGATAGATCAAATTAATTTTATTCTTATCTTAATTTTAGGTTTACTAGGCGTACTTCTATCTTATTCAGTAAATCAAAATTTTTTATTGATAAATAGACATAGTATTTTTTATATTTTTAGTTTGATAATTATTATTTTATTATCTCAGCAGTCAGATAAAAATATTAGAAGGTTTGCCTTATTTGGTTTTGTTGTTTTATTGATATTATTAGCATCTTTATTTTTTTTTGATTATGAGGTTAAAGGTGCTAAAAGATGGTTAAAAATATATAGTTTTTCATTTCAACCTTCAGAGGTTATAAAACCATTTTTTATTATTTTAACATCCTGGGGAATTGCACAATCAATTCAAGGAAGAAAATATTTTATAGCTGCAACTTTTATTTTTTTTATAATATTAATTACTTTAGTTTTAATGCAGCCTGATTTAGGTATGACAATTTTAATTGGCTCAACTTTTTTTTGTCAACTTTTTATAGCCGGCTTACCAATCATACTGGTTATTTATGGTTTATTGTTAATTATTTCAGTTTCAATATTTGCATATTTTTTTCTTGATCATGTCAAAAATAGAATAGAATCATTTTTAGGAAATGCAGATACCTATCAAATAGATTTAAGTTTAAAAGCATTTAAATCTGGAGGTATTTTAGGTAAAGGCCCAGGTCAAGGTGATTTAAAAGAGAAAATACCTGATGCAAATACAGATTTTATATTTGCAGTAGCTGGTGAAGAGTTAGGGTTAATTTTTTGTTTGATTATATTAATTATCATTCTTTCAATAGTTATTAAAACATTATTAAAAGTTCTAAAAGTAACTAACCCATACAAAATCATTGCTATATCAGGTTTAATTTGCTCATTTGGTCTTCAAAGCTTAATTAATATTTTAAGTGCATTGGGAATGATACCAACAAAAGGCATGACACTTCCTTTTGTAAGTTATGGAGGGTCTTCAATGTTAGCTACAAGCATATTATTTGGATTTTTGTTGTCACTAACAAATTTAAAGAACAATGAGTAGGAATATATTGATAATTACAGGAGGCACGGGAGGTCATATGATTCCTGCAGTAAATTTTTTTAATTACTTAAAAAATAATGAGAATGAAGTTTATTTATTAACTGATTATAGAGGAAGTAAATACATTAATGAAATTAATGAAAATAATATTTTTAAAATATATTCATCACATTTTTCAGGAAATTTATATTTCAAAATAAAAGCTACAATGAAATTGTTAGCAGGACTTGTTCAATCATTAATTATTTTTATTAGATTAAAACCAAAAACGATTGTTTCATTTGGAAGTTATGCGTCTTCAACGCCATTATTATGCTTTATATTATTCAAATTTTTTTTTAAGACTTCATTATATATTCATGAACAAAATTCAGTAGTAGGAAAAGTTAATAAAATTTTTATTAAATTTTCTAATCAAATTTTTATGAATTTTGAAAAAGAATATTTAAATATATTAAAATATCAAAATAAAATATCAGTCGTAGGACTACCTCAAAAGATTAATACTAAAAATTTTAAACAGAAAGATAAAAATAATAACTCTATTTTGAATTTTTTAGTATTTGGTGGAAGTCAGGGTTCAATTGAAATCTTAGCTATTTTTGAACATATATTAAGCAGATTAAATAAAATTTCGAATTTAAAAGAAATATTTTTTACTATTCAGGCTCCTTTATCAAAACAGAAAGAAATTGAAAGTTTACTTATAAAATATGGGTACAATTTTAATATACAAAATTTTTTCAATAATTTTGATAATGTTTTAGCAAAAACAGACATTGCTCTATGCAGATCAGGCGCTGGCACTATTAATGATTTAATTAAACATAAAATTCCATCCATAATTTGCCCATTACATGACGCTAAAGATAATCATCAATATGAAAATGCTAAAATCCTTAGCAGTATTAAGAGTGCTATAATTGTAAATAGAAATAAAATAAAAGATGAAGAAATAATCTCATTTATAAAGAGATTGGCAAATGATAAAATTTTTGAAAAAAAATTAAAAGAAAATTTTAATAAAATTGAAATTAGAAATGCAAATGAATTAATGTGGAATTTTATAAAAAATGAAAAATAAAAATATAAAAATCCATTTTATTGGAATTGGCGGTATTGGCATGTCAGGGATTGCAGAATTGATGCATAAAATTGGTTATACAGTTTTGGGTAGTGATATAATTGAGAGTGAAAATATTAAAAGATTGAGAACAAATGGTATTATTGTAAAAATAGGACATCATAAAAAAATATAGGAAATGTTAATGCAGTTGTTTATTCTTCTGCTATAAATCAAAATAATCCTGAAATAAAAGAAGCAAAAAAAAATAAAATTCCAATTGTAAGTAGAGCCGATATGCTTGGTGAACTTATGAAAAATAAAAAATGTATTGCTGTTGCTGGATCTCATGGAAAAACCACAACAACAAGTTTAGTTGGAAATATTTTAGAATCTGGAAAACTTGATCCAACAATTGTTAACGGTGGAATCATAAATTCTATTTCTAAAAATAATAAATTTGGAAAAGGTGAATGGATGGTAGTAGAAGCTGATGAGAGTGATGGGTCATTTTTAAAATTACCTCATCAGATATCTATAATAACAAATTTAGATATTGAACATCTTGATTATTACAAATCTCCAGAAAATTTAAATTCAGCCTTTGAGCAATTTATAAAAAATCTGCCATTTTATGGAATATCTATTGTTAATGAGGATGATAAAAATCTTAAAAAATTAATTCTTAAAAATGATACAAGAAAGATCATTTCATACTCTAATAAAAATAAAGATGTGAATGTTTACATCCAAGAAGTTAATTTATTACAGAATTATAGTGAGTTTAAATTAAAATTTAATTTTCCAATTAATAAATTCTCAGGAACACACTTATACAAAATAAAAGCAATAGGTTTACATAATATTTATAATGCAACTGCTAGCATAATTGCAGGTTTATTAGCAGGTGTAAAAAACAGTTATATTAAATCAGCCTTAATAAATTATATTGGAGTAAAAAGAAGGTTTACACATATAGGAAAAGTAAATTTATCCAATATATATGATGATTATGCTCATCACCCAACTGAAATTCTTGCCACTCTAAAAGGATCAAAACAAGTTAATAAAAATATTATTGTAGTTTTTCAACCTCATAGATATTCAAGAACTAAAATTTTGTTTAATGAATTTGTAAATGTTCTATCTAAAATAAATAGATTGTATTTACTTGAAACATATTCAGCAGGTGAAAAAAAAATTAAAGGATTTGAAACTAAAGATATCTACAATAAGTTAAAAAAACTTAAAAAAAATGAAGTTTACTTTGAAAAAGATAATTTAAATAAAATTATCTTAGCAGAAACATACAGACGAAATATCATTATATTTATGGGTGCTGGCTCAATAAGTAAAATAGCAAGTAACTTTGTGAAAATTAATGAGTGATATAATTTACGAAATACAATCAAAAATAAAAAGTAAAATTTTATTTGATTATGATATGGGAAAATCTTGTTGGTTTAGAACAGGAGGTAAAGCAAAAGGATTCATAACTATTAATAATTTAAAAGATCTAAAAACTATAGTTAGTTATGAAGATAAATAAAATATTCTATTATTGGTGTTGTTCTAATATATTAGTTCGAGACTCAGGATATGATGGGTTGATAATTAAGTTAGGAAAAAATTTTAATAAAATAAAAATTAAGAATAATACTTTAACTGTTGGAGCTGCTGTTTTAGATACAAATCTTGCAAAATTTGCATTAAAAAACTTAATAAAAGATTTTGAATTTTTTATTGGCATACCAGGAACAGTCGGTGGGGCAGTTAAGATGAATGCTGGTTGCTATGGTTCACAAACTTCTGATAATTTAAAAAGAATTTTAGTTTTAAATTCTAAAGGGCGAGTTCAATATATTGATTTAAAAGAATTAAATTTAGAATATAGATCGTCTAAATTAGATAAGAAATCTATTATTTTACAAGCTGATTTTAATTTTGATCATTCAACATATGATCAAATTTTAAAAAAAAATAATTATATAAAATTAAAGCGAGAGGAAACACAGCCTCTTAAAGAAAAGACCTCAGGAAGTACATTTAAAAATCCTCCAGATAAATTTGCTGCTGAACTTATTGAAAAAGCGGGATGTAAAGGCCTGAAAGTTGGAGATGCCTCAGTAAGTAATATTCATGCAAATTTTATAATAAATAATGGGACTGCTACTGCAACAGATATTGAAAAATTAGGTAAAAAAGTAATAAAGAGAGTAAAAGAAGAATTTGGAATTTCACTTGAGTGGGAAATTAAAATATTAGGTAAATAAATTGAAAAAAATATTGATATTGCAGGGTGGTTATAATGAGGAGCATAAAGTATCAATAAACACAGCAAAACAAATAGCAAAAGCCTTATCAAAACTTAAATTACATTATAAAACTCTTACTGTTAACCCTGATAGATTTGAAAAAGATATTATAAAATTTTCTAATAAATACATATGTTTTAATGCTTTGCATGGTCCATTTGGGGAAGATGGAAAAATACAAAAAATTTTAAAAAATAATAAATTTTGCTTTACCCATTCAAATCATATTGCTTCAGCTAAATGTTTTAATAAATTAAAATCAAAAAATATTGTTAAAAAATATAATATAATAACCCCTTCATTTGAGACAGTAAAATGTAACAATATTAATCTAAAATTATTAAATACAATTAAAAAAAAATTTTCTAAATTTATTTTAAAACCAGCATCAAGTGGATCAAGTCATGGTTTAAAAATTATAAAATCAAATAAAGATTTACTTGCTTTTTCTAAAGATCTTAGAAATTTTAAAAAAAAATTTCAAAAGAATGAGCAATTTATAATAGAAAAATTTATTTCAGGAACTGAGCTTACAGTATCAGTTTTAGAAAAAAATTCAATCCCACAACCGTTAGAGGTTACAGAAATTGTTTCTCTAAATGAAACATATGATTATCAAGCAAAATATTCCAAGGGTTTTTCAAAACATTTTATACCTGCAAGAATTACTAAGCAAAATTATAAGAAGTGTTTAAATTTAGCTTTGAAAATTCACAAAATGTTTAAATGTAGAACTCTTTCAAGGATTGATTTTATTTTTAATAAAAAACAAAATAAAATTTATTTTTTAGAAATTAATTCTCAACCCGGTATGACAGCACTCTCATTATTGCCAGAACAAGCAAATTATAAAAAAATAAAGTTTGAAAATATTATTTTGCAGTTAATAAATAATGCAAGATGAGTAATAATTATAATAAAAAAAAATTTATTTTCATACCAAGCTCAAAAAGAATTAAACAATTAATTATCTCTTTAATTTTAATAATATTTTTATTTTTAATTTATGAAGAGTTGTATTTTAAGAAAAGATATAAAGAATATCTCCAAGAATTTTCCATAAAATATAATTATCTTTTAGAATCTTTTGAAACAAATACTGTTACAAGAGTAAAAAAATTAGAAATTACTAAAGTAATTAATAAATACTTAGGTAAGTCAATTTTCTTAATTCCTTTAAGTGATATTTCTTATGAAATTAAAAATTTAAAATGGGTTAAAGACGTAAATTTATCTACAAATTTAAAAAATAAAATTAAAGTTGAAATACTTGAATATAAACCAGCTGGATTATATTTTTTTAATGATCAATTTTTTTACTTTTCTACAGAAGGTAAAATCATAGACATATATAATCATAAACTGGGTGAAGATTTTATAATTTTCTCAGGAAAAAATGTATTAAATCATGCTTTAGAATTATTAGAAATTATAAATAACTTAAACCACTCTGATTTAATAAGTATTGAAGAAGCCTATTATATTAATGAAAGAAGATGGGATCTTAAATTTACTAATCAAATGATAGTATTTTTATCAGAAAAAAATATTGAAACATCATTAATAAATTATATTAAATTAATAAAACAATTAAAAGATAATGAAATTCTTTCTGTCAAAAGTATAGATTTAAGAAATAACAAAAAAGCAATAATAAATTTTGAATAAATGATAAAAGTTGGATTAAATATTGGTAATTCTAAAATATCTTGCGCAGTAATTGAAATAAAAGATAATAATAATATTAAATTATTGTCATGTGTAAGTTACCCATCAAAAATTATAAAAAAAAATATTATTACTAATTTTGATGAACTATTGAGTGAAGTTAGATCTTTAATTAATGAATCGGAAAAAAAATCCCATACTAAAATAAATTCCATTAATTTAAATATACCAACAGTTGAAAGTATCTCAAAATATTATGACTCAGAAATAAATAATATCAATAGCGAAATCACTGAACTGGATATTAGAAAAGCAATTAATAATTCTGATTACTTTGCTGTTAAAGAAGATTATTTTGAAATATTAAATAATATTTATGGTTATATTTTGGATAATAATTTATTTTTTAACTCACCAGTTGGCAATTATGCTAATTACTTAAAAATATTATTTTATAAAATATTAATCCCTTACAAGACTCTTAATAGTTATAAAAATATTATTGATAAATTAAATATTAAAATTGATAATTTTGTTCCTTCACCTTTATCCTCATCTTTAGCAGTCTTAAGTGAGGATGAAAAAATGATTGGATCTATTTGTATTGATTTAGGTCATTCAAATACTTCAATATCAATTTTTGAAAATAACAATTTTATATATGGTGACAGTGTTTTAGTTGGAAGCAACAACATAACCAATGATATTGCCAGAGGCGTTTCTACAACTTTAGATAGCGCTGAAAGATTGAAGACTTTGTATAGTTCATTAATCAGTGCGCCAAGTGATGAATATGAAATAATTGAAGTTCCAATTATATCTGGAGAAAATGATAAATTTGTTCAAATAAATAGATTGAAAATTAATTCTATAGTTAAACCACGTGTTGAGGAAACTCTTGAAATGATTTGGCAAAAGTTGAAGCAAAACAATCTAGATAAAAAACAAATTAAAAATGTTGTTTTAACAGGTGGAGGATCTCAGCTGGAGGGTATATCACAATATGCTGAGATGATATTTTCAAGCAATGTTAGAATTGGTTTTCCAAAAGAGGACATTATTTCTGATAAAAGTTTGATAAATTCAAGTTTTTCAGATGTAATTGGATCTAGTTTATTTAACCCAGACGTTTTTTTAGACAAAATATTAGATAAACAAGGAAAAAAACAAAAAAAACTAGGTTTTAAAGGTTTTTTTAATTGGCTAGACCAATATATTTAATATACAATATATAGATATTTATAATTGACGATTTCGGCAACGAATCGTTAAAAAACAAATAAACGGCGGAGATTTACAAATGACTATAAATATTTCATTACAAGATGTAGGTGACAATTTGCATCCAAAAATAACAGTTCTAGGTGTTGGCGGATCAGGTGGTAACGCCGTTAATAATATGATGAATTCAAATCTTGAAGGTGTTGATTTTTTAATAGCAAACACTGATGCGCAGGCATTGCAAATATCCTCATGTCCAAATAAAATACAACTAGGTTTAAACAGTACTCGAGGTTTAGGTGCTGGAATGAGACCTGACATTGGAAGGCAGGCTGCAGAAGAGGCAATACATGAGATTGCTGAAAAATTAGACGGAAGTCACATGTTGTTTATTGCTGCTGGTATGGGCGGTGGTACGGGGACTGGGGCTGCGCCTGTAATAGCAAAGCTTGCTAGAGAGAGAGGGATTCTAACTGTAGGTGTCGTAACAAAACCTTTTCATTTTGAAGGCTCTCAAAGAATGAAATTAGCTGAAAAAGGAATTGAAGAATTGCAGCAGTTTGTTGATACCTTATTAACAATACCTAATCAAAATTTATTTAGAATAGCTAATGAAAAAACCACTTTTTCAGATGCATTTAAAATGGCTGATGATGTATTATATGCCGGCGTTAGAGGTGTAACAGATTTGATGGTTCAACCTGGAATGATAAATCTTGATTTTTCTGATGTTAAAACTGTTATGTCAGAAATGGGAAAAGCAATGATGGGTACCGGCGAAGCTTCAGGTGAGGGTAGAGCGGTAGCAGCTGCAGAAGCTGCAATAGCAAACCCACTTATTGATGACGTGTCCTTGAAAGGTGCAAAAGGACTAATTATTAATATAACAGGAGGCAAAGATATCACTTTATATGAAGTAGATGAAGCAGCTAACAGAATTAAACAAGAGGTAGATGAAGAGGCTAATATTATTTATGGAACTACTTGTGATGATAGATTAGATGGCCTAGTAAGAGTTAGTATTGTTGCCACGGGTATTGACTCAAACGTAAGCATTAACGCAAAGCCATTAGAAAGTTTTGCAGCTATAAATATTAATAATGATGTTTATAAATCAGATCAGATCAATGAGGAAAACAAAGAAATGTCTATTCTTGAAAATGAAGGCAATTATCAAGAAACAAATATTGATCAACATGAAAATGATCAAGAGATTCATTTATCTGAACTAAATATAGAAAATGATCATGTAGAAAATTTCAATGAAAATATAGAAAGCACCAAACGAGAAATTACTTCAGATCATTCCAATATAGAAATATCTGATTCTCAGGAAGAGCAAGATAATGAAGAGATTGAAGTTTCTACCGAAGATATTATCTCATCTGATAATCAAGAAAATGCAATTTCAGAAACTCACTTAAACTCTGATGAAATTAATGCTAATCCTCAAGATGAAAGTAAAGAATCAGATATAAGTGAAATTTCGGTCAGAAGATTAAGTTTATTTGATAGTATTTCTTCAAATAATTCAACTGAAACCTCTGAGCAGAATCATAAAACAGAACCAGTTATTTCAGAAGATATTGATGATTCATTATTAGCTGAAACTGAAATCAAAAATGAATCTAAAGAGAAATTAGAGCCTGAATTTAGTGCAAC
>JBJKYR010000059.1:0-25112 GCA_045560945.1 Alphaproteobacteria bacterium
CTATTATTTTCATAAAAACCTATAGCACCTTCATTTGCTTCTCTGGAAGATTTTTTAGAGGCTTTAGCACGACCTTTTTTTCTTAAATAATCAATTGCATTATCAATGTTTCCATTATTATTACTTAAAGCCTCTTTGCAATCTAAAAAACCTGCTCCAGTCTTACTCCTAAGTTCTTTTACAAATTTTAAATCTTCACCCATTTAAAGCTCTCCTTGATTTGTATTTTTTTCACTATCTATTTTTTTAGGATCAATTATTTTATTTTCTGATTTATCTTGAAAAGAAACAGCATCTTCAATTGTATGCTGAAAATAATGTTTATAAAGATTAATTGACCTAATCGCATCATCATTTCCAGGTATTATATAATCTATAGTTTCTGGATTAGCGTTAGAATCAACAATGCCTATTATTGGAATGTTAAGTTTTTTAGCTTCCAATACTGCAAGCTTATCTTTTAATACATCAAATATTATTATTAAATCAGGTTTACCATTAAGATCCTTAATGCCGCCTAAATTTAAATGAAGTTTTTCTTTTTCTCTAGTTAATTGTAGCAATTCTTTTTTTGATATACTATTTGTAAAAGCTGGATCATTTAAATTCAAGTCTAAAGTATTTAATCTATCAATTGAATTTGAAATAGTTTTCCAGTTTGTTAATGTGCCTCCTAGCCATCTTTTATTAACATAAAAATTATTATTTATAGTCGCTAAATCTTTTACAATTTCAGCACATTGTTTTTTTGTACCTACAAAAAGGATCTTTCCAGATTTGCTTACTGTTTCATGCATCTTTACAAGTGCATTATTTAAAGCTTCAGCAGTTATCCTTAAGTCAAAAATATGGATATTATTTCTTACTCCAAAAATATATTCTTCCATTTTTGGATTCCATCTTCTGACATTGTGTCCAAAATGAACGCCAGCCTCTAGAAGATCTTCAATCTTAATTTCAGGTAAATTCATAATTATCTCCGGTTCAACCTCCACAGAAACAAAAACACCGGTTTTTTCTGTGTGCTAGTTTTTTTCAGGCTTTTAATCAAAAACTTAAATTTTTCAAGATATATCTATGTTGTAATCTAATTTTTTTGAATTTTTTAACATATCTAACTGCTTATAAGACGTAAGTGAGTACTTACTATTTGAATTAAAATTAATTAGTTTATTATTAATATTCATAAAAATTGAAATCTTACTTTTTAAATTATTTTTTTTAGAAAATAAGATGTCCTTGTATGCAATCAATTGATCTGGCTCTATAAATATATCTATTTTTTTTTCTAAATTATTAAATTCACTTTCTAATCTCTTTATCATTCTAATAACAAATCTAGGATCATTATTGTTCAAAATTATATCAATATCGAATATTAACAAATTTCCCTCTTTCAAAAGATATCGAAATTTACTTAAATTTTCACTAAAAATAGATAATTCATACTGTGCATTTACTTCTGAAACTGTTACAAATGCATACTTCCTACCATCTTTATTAGATCTTTCTTTAATATCTAAAACTGATCCACAAAGTCTAATTTTTTTAGCATTTTCATTAAGATCTATATCCTTAAAAAAACTAATATTTCGTATTTCAAAAAATTTTTGAGGATAATGTTTAAGTGGATGGTCGCTGAAGTAAAAGCCTACAACCTCTAATTCGTTGTTTAATGTATCCGATGAAGTCCATGTGGATATTTTTTGATTAAAAAGATTTTTATCTTCAAATGAAATCTCCTCCTCTTCAAAAAGTAAATTTTGATTTGATTGTGAATTATTAGATCCAAATAAGTTAACAAATTGAGGTACATTATAATAAAGTTTAGATCTGTTTTTTTCAATTGAGTCAAAAGAACCTGATTGAATCAATTTTTCAAGCTGGCGTTTATTTATAACCTCTGCATCAACTCTTTTTAAAAAATCAATAATAGATATAAATTTACCTTTTTGCTCCCTTACAGACACAACTGATTTAATAGATTTAGAGCCAACTCCTTTTATGGCGCTTAATCCAAATCGTATTGATTTTTTAGAATTGTCTTTCTCAATAGTGAATTTTTCTTTAGAAAAATTAATATCTGGTTTTAGAAATGGTATTTCAAGTTTCTCCAATTCTTGCTTTAATGAAATAATTTTATCAGTTCTATCAATAGAAAAATTTAGTGTAGCTGTCATAAATTCATGAGGAAAATTTGCCTTTAAATATGCTGTTTGATAAGATATTAAAGCATAACCTGCTGCATGACTCTTATTAAAACCGTATCCTGCAAATTTATCAACAAGATCAAATATTTTTGAGGCTTCTTTTTCACTTATATCATTTTTTATTGCACCTTCTATGAATCTATTTTTCTGATCGTCCATTTCTTTTTGTATTTTTTTTCCCATAGCTCTTCTTAATAAATCAGCTTCACCAAGTGAATAGTTTGAAAGAACTTGTGCTATTTGCATTACTTGCTCTTGGTAAACAATAATTCCGTATGTTTCTTTTAAAACATCTTTTAATATTGGGTGAATATAATTGATTTCTTCTCTTCCATGTTTACGATTGCAAAATGAAGGAATATTATCCATAGGTCCGGGGCGAAAAAGAGCTACAACTGCAATAATTTCTTCAAATTTATCGGGCTGCAATTGTTTTAAAACACTACTCATTCCATTACTCTCCAATTGAAAAACACCAACAGCGCTTCCTCTGCTAAGTTGTTGAAAAGTTTTTGAATCATCTAAAGGAATATTTTGTAAGGCAAAATCATGAATTTCATTTTTAATTAAATTTACACATTCATTAATAATAGATAATGTAGTTAATCCTAGAAAATCAAATTTTACCAAACCTGCTTTTTCGACATATTTCATTGAAAATTGAGTTGCATTGGTTTCAGTATTTGAATCTTTGTATAAAGGAACAATATTGCTTAAACTTGTGTCACCTATCACAACGCCCGCAGCATGGGTTGAAGCATGTCGATGTACACCTTCCAACTTAAGACTTATATCCACCACATTAGATAGAGATTCATCTGTATTTATAATATCTCTTAGTGATTTTTCTGATTGTATGGACTCTGCCAATGTTAATGGACTTCCAGGATTAAAGGGAATTAATTTTGCAAATGAATCAACTTCTCCATATGGCACTTCTAAAACACGACCAATGTCTCTAACTGCTGCTCTTGATGCTAAAGTTCCAAAAGTAATGATATGTGCTACCGAGTCACGTCCATACTTTTTATTTACGTATTCTATAACTTCATCTCTTCTAATTTGGCAAAAATCAATATCAAAATCTGGCATAGATATACGCTCTGGATTTAAAAATCTCTCAAATAACAAGCTGTACTTAATAGGGTCCAAATCAGTAATGCCCAATGACCAAGCAGCTACACTTCCTGCACCTGATCCTCTGCCTGGACCAACAGGAATATAATTTTTTTTTGCCCAATTAACAAAATCAGAAACTATTAAAAAATAGCCAGCAAATCCCATTTTATTAATAATTTCAATTTCGTAGTTTAATCTTTCTTTATAATTTTTTTTCTGTGAAATTTTATTTTCTATAATTTTTTTATCAAGTCCATTTGAAGCTATTTTAATTAATAAATCACTCTCTGAAAGATTAAGATTATTTTTAAACTTAGGCAATTTTGGCAAAACTTCTCTTGGGTAATAACTACATGATATTGCAACATTAAAATTATTTTCCAAAATTTCTGGGATATCAGAAAATATATCAATCATCTGCTCATTGCTCTTAAATGCAATTTGATTATTTGAAGTCTTTCTATTACCACTATTTATAGTCGTTTTTTGAGCAACACATAATAAAGCATCATGTGCTGAAAACTCATCCACTTCTCCAAACTTAATATTATTTGTTCCAATTAATGGAATATTAAATTTGTAGGACTTTTCTATTAAATAGTCTTCAAAAGAATCTATATTAGTGTCATTGATTCTTTGTAATTCAAATAATAAATTATTTTTAAATAATTTTTTTAATGTATTTATAAAATCATCAGTTTGTTTATTTTGATTATGTAAAATTAATAGTGGGTTAAATTCACCTCCTAAAAAACAAAATAGTCCATCTGTGTGACCTTCTATATCTGCAATAGTAATTCCGAAATCTCTATTTTTGTTTAAGTATGATAATGAGCTTAAATATATTAAATTTTTATATCCAATTTCATTTTTTACTAAAAAAGATAATTGTGAAATTGTATTTTTAAGTTGAACATCAATTAAATTTATTGATGTGCCAATAATTGGCTGAATATTGTTATTTACACATTCTTGAGCAAACTCAAATACACCAAACATATTGTTATTATCTGTAATCGCCAAAGCAGGCATATTATTTTTTTTAGCTAAATTGATTAATTTTTCGATTTTTAAAGTACTTTCAGATAAAGAATATGAAGATAAGCATCTTAGATGAATAAAAGGTTTAGTCATTTAATATTAAATTTTTATTTCTTAACTCATATTTAATGTTTGCCATCTCTGCATATTTTTTATTATGAGTTACATACATTAAGGATAGATTATGATTCGCTACAAACTTTAAAAAAAAATTTATGATTTCATCAGATGTTTTTTCATCTAAATTGCCAGTCATTTCATCAGCTAATACTAAATTTGGCTTGTTTATAAGAGATCGAGCTATTGCAACACGTTGCTGCTCTCCTCCTGATAATTTATTTGGTTTCATATTTTTTTTATCAATAATTTCAAAAGTCTCTAGCAATTTGTATGCTTCATTATTTATATCTGATATTTTATTACTTTGAACTAGGGCGGGTAATATCACATTTTCTAAAACAGTTAGTTCAGGGATCAAGTGAAAGAATTGATGCACAAAACCTATTTTTTCATTTCTTATATTACTCAAATTTTTACTGTTTATTTCTTTAATAGATTTACTTTCAAAAAAATAGTTGCCATGAAAATTTGAATCTAGAAGACCTATAATATTAAGCAAAGTAGATTTTCCACATCCAGAAGGCCCTGTTATTGAAGTAATACTATTTTTAGAAATAGTTAAATTTAGATTATCAATTAACAATAATTCATCTTTATTTGACAGATAATATATTTTTTTTAAATTACTAATTTGTATTAATTCATTCATTTTTTAAACTATCAATAGGATCAATATTAGATGCTCTTATTGATGGAAATATTGTGGACAATATAGTTATTATAATAGAAATTAAAAATACAAATAATACCTCTTGATATTTTATATCTGAGGGAAGTGTTGATAAAAAATAAATTTCTTCAGAGAAAAGTTCAATATGTAGCAAGTTTTCTAAAAGATATTGTATTATTTGAAGATTTTCAGTAATAATTATACCTAGTATCGTACCTGAAATTGTGCCTATTAAACCAATAGATAAGCCAATAACAAAGAATATCTTTAAAAGACTTAAATTAGTAAAACCTAAAGTTTTCAAAATACCTATATCTTTATTTTTTTCTTTAACAAAAATAATTAATCCTGAAATTATATTCATGGAAGCTACAATTATAATTAAACTTAAAATTAAAAACATAACATTCTTTTCAACTTTTAAAGCATTCATTAAAGATGAATTTCTATCCATCCATGATAGTGAATATAAATTTAAATTATTTTTTTTGATGTTTGAGTCAATAAGCTCTTTAAAATTGTTAACTTGCAAAGGGTCATGTAAATAAAATTCAAGTCTGTTATAAATATCTTCTTCAAAGAATAGTAATTTCCGTGAGAGTTCTATAGATATAAATACAAGATTTGAGTCATATTCAAACATACCAAAATCAAATATTCCATCAATTTTAAGAGTTTTAAATCTTGGAATACTGCCTAATAAAGACGTGTCAGTTTTAGGAATAGCTATCTTTATTTTGTCTCCTATTTTTAAATTTAATTCTTTTGCTAAAGCATCACCAATTACAATCTTATCAAACTCAATTGAGGATAATTTTTTAGTAATTATTCTTTCATATAGATAATGTTCAGAGCTAATTTCTTTATAAGATCTCATTATTACTCCTTTTGAAATATTATCACTAATAACTAATCCTTGTGTTTCAATTGAAGAAAATATTTTTTTATAATTTCCTGGATCAAGCTGTTTTTTTATTATTTCAATTTCATTATCTTTTATTTTCTCATTAAAAGAATAAAGATTAAGATGTGAATTAACACCAATTAATCTTTCTGTTAAATTAGAACGGAATCCATTCATGACTGACATTACAATTATAATTGCAGCAACTCCTAGTGTTATTCCAATTATTGAAAACCAAGAAAAAATAGATACGTAACCCTCAGTTTTTTTTGAGAATAAAAAACGTTTTATTATTAAAATCTCTGATCTAGAAAGCATCAAGAGTTAAGTTTTTTTGAAACAACTTTCTTAACGTCGTCAATTTTAATTTTTTCACTTGTATCAATGAGTCTATCTTTAATCTCTACTACGCCTGCTGATATATCTCTTTTACCTATTATTATTTGAAGAGGTGTTCCAATTAAATCATTATCAGATAATTTTTTTCCAATACTACACTCTCTATCATCATATAAAGTATCAATATTCCCAGCCATAAAATTGGAATAGTAATCTGATGCTATTGTGGTGCAATTTTGATCATCTGGCATTAAATTAATTATGCTTAGCTTAAATGGAGCTACTGACATAGGCCATTTTATACCTTTTTCATCATGATTTGCTTCAATTAGGGCTCCAACTAACCTAGAAACGCCAATTCCATATGAGCCCATGTGAACAGCTATTCTTTTTCCATTTTTATCTTGAACATAAGCCTTTAATTTTTGAGAATATTTAGTTCCAAAATAAAAAATGTGCCCAACCTCAATTCCTTTAGATATTTTCAAATCTTCTTTTTTTATTGGGCATTTATCCTCATCGTGTTCATCATCCACAGCAGCATAATATGACTGTAATTTTTCTGGATCCAGGCTTTCAGGATCTAAACTTTCCAATTCTTTGTCATAATATAATGTACTTTCGCCAGTATTTGCCAATATTTGAAATTCATGGCTCAAATTTCCACCTATTGGACCTGTTTCTGCTCTTAAAGAAATCGGCGTTAAGCCCATTCTTAAAAATGTTTTAATATATGCTTTAAACATTTTATTATAAGAAATCTTTGCTGTCTCTTCATTAAGGTCAAAAGAATAATTATCTTTCATTAAAAATTCTCTTCCTCGCATAACGCCAAACCTTGGTCTAACTTCATCTCTGAACTTCCATTGAATGTGATATAAATTTTTAGGAAGCTCTTTATATGAAGTGATGTATGTTTGAAAAATATCAGTTATTAATTCTTCATTTGTTGGTCCATATAACATTTCTCTACCACTTCTATCTTTTATTCGAAGCATTTCTTTTCCATAATCATCATATCTGCCTGATTTGACCCATAAATCTGAAGATTGAATTGTAGGCATTAACATTTCATTAGCGCCTGCATTATTTTGCTCTTCTCTTACTATTTGCTCAATATTTTTAAGAACTTTAAATCCAAGTGGTAACCAAGAATAAATACCTGCACTTGATTGTTTAATCATCCCTGCTTTAATCATTAACTTATGAGAAATAATTTCAGCATCACTAGGAATATCCTTCACAGTAGGTATAAAAAATTCTGAATATTTCATTATTTAAATATAAAAGCTAAATACAATCCAACTATATTAAAGTAATCAAAATAATCAAAGATAAAACTGATGTAATAATTACTTTTATTAAAAGATAACTTTGAATTGACGCACTACTTGTAATATCAACCTGCCAGTCTTGAGGAGTTTCATTTTTAATTGGTAAAAAAATAAAAAATAATATCCACCAAATAACTACAAAAAATAGAAAATAAGAAGAATTTGCATTATTTCCTAATCAAATGAATTTTAATTTCAGGTTTTTTTTGTAAAATATTTTTTAAAACAATCTTTAAACTTTTCTTAATTAAATCTGTCACATTTTGATCAGAAGATTTTTGTTCTTGATTTAATTTGAGATAATTTTCTATAAATTCAGTTTTAAATGTGTTTTTGGATAAGTCTATTTCTTCATAAGGCAGACCAATAAAGCTTAATTGAATATTTTTATCAATGGTCAGATCATCATTGATAACTATAGATATCATAGCTATTCCCTCATATGAATATTTTCTTCTATCTCTTATAAAATCAGATTCAGAATCATAAAGGTATTTCCCTTCCACAATTAGTTTACCAGTTTCAATATCATCAACAATAGCACAATCTCCAGGTGCAATCTTAAAACATTTACCATTTTGAAGAATTTTTGTTATGGGTACTTGTGAGGCTTCAGATATTTTTTTATGTGATTCTAAGTGCATAGGCTCTCCATGAACAGGTATAGAAATAAAAGGCTTAGTCCAGTTATACATTTGCTTTATTTCTTCTGCATGACCATGTCCAGATACATGCACTAAATCATCATCAGCAGTAATAATTTCAATTTTTTGTCTTATTAATAAATTTTTAAGAGCATTTATTGATTTTTCATTTCCAGGTATGTCCTTTGAGCTAAAAATTACTACATCATCTTTTTCCAAATGAATATTCCGATGAGAGTTATAAGCAATCCTATATAAAGCAGATCTTTTTTCACCTTGACTACCTGTACATATAATTACAAGATTTTCTTTTGGAATCAATGAGGCCTCTTCTTCTGAAATAAAAATTTCTGCATCTGCAATTAAATTTGCTTTGACCGCAGCTTCAATATTTTTTTTCATACTTCTGCCAATCAAAGCAATTTTTCTATTACTTTTTTTTGCAGCATTAGCGATATTAATAATTCTGGCAATATTAGATGAAAAGCATGTAACAACAATTCTATTTATGTATCTTGAAAAAACTTGCTGTAGTTCATTTTTAACATCTTCCTCAGAAGAGGAAAAACCTGGTACATCAGCATTAGTTGAGTCACCAATTAAAGCTAATACTCCCTCATTACCCAAATCAATAAAGCTGTTTTTATTAAAAGCTTTTCCTAATGTTGGTTTACTATCAATTTTCCAATCAGCAGTATGCAATAAATTACCATACTTTGTTTCAATAACTATTGCTTGAGGCTGAGGTATAGAATGAGTTGTTTCAATAAATCTTAAATTAAAATTTTCTAAAAGTAGATTTTTAGTTGAATCAAGTTCGATTAAATTAATAGAATCAAGCTTTCCAAATTCTTTTAATCTATTTTCAATTAAAAGTTTTGGGAAACTAGAAGCATATACAGGGCATTCAATCTTATCTGATAAATATGCCACTGCCCCTGCGTGATCTTCATGTCCATGACTAATAATAATAGCTTCAAGATTATTTTTTATTTCTTCAAGAAAATTAATTTTAGGCACTAGAAGATCTACACCAGGAAACTGCTCATCAGCAAATGATAAACCCAAATCAATCATTATCCATTTACCATCACAGCAATACAGATAACAATTTGCTCCAATTTCCCCTATTCCACCTAAAGATAAAAAATACAGGCCTTTTTCATAAATTTTTATATTATTACTATTTTTTAGCATTATAAATTGATCCAATAATTTTTAGACCCTCTAAGGTTAAATTTGGCCTAATAATGGGTTTAGGCTTAATATCATCTTTAAATTTATTTGCTAGCCCTCCAGTAAGAATGATTTTTGGTTTAAATTTATTTTCTTTCGAAATTTTTTTAATTAGACCATTGATTGCTAATAAATATCCCCAATAAAAACCTGATTGAATTGATTTCTTAGTATTATTAGCAACAACTCTCTTAGTTTTCATGACTGTGGTATTTTTTAATAATGATGCTTCGTTAATAAGAGTGTTTTTAGATAAATTAATACCAGGAAATATTATACCTCCTAAGAAAATATTATTTTTTATTACTTCAAAAGTTGTAGCTGTTCCAAAATCAATAACAATACTATTAGAAATTTTATTTATAATAATAGCAGTTGAATTAGCAAGCCTGTCAGCACCAATTTCTTTTAAATTATAATTAATTTTTAAAAATGGTAAAATATCTTTAGATGTAATAATCAATCCTTTAATCAAATTTTTTTTCAAAATATTAATTATTAAATAATTTAAACTTGGCACAACAGATGAAATAATTGCTATTTTTTCATTATCTAATTTTTTTATTGATGAATAATTTACAATTATAGAGTTAATCAAAGTTTTTAATTTAATTTTATTTTGTTTTGTATTTATTCTAATGATTTTTTTTATTAAATTATTTGCACTTACAGCAAAAACTATATTTGTATTCCCTATATCAATTAATATCATTCACTATCCTTGCTGAAAATATACTTTCTTCTTTCCCATCATTTTCTATTAATATTGACCCATCAAAATTTAAATTTTTCAAAAATACCTTTTGTTTTTTACCATTAGGAAACAAAATATTTATAGTTTCTCCTAAATATTTCATATTAGTTTTAAATTTATCTATAATTTTATTATATTCTTTTTTTAATATCATCTCATATTCAAAAAAAAATGTTTCTATCATTCTTAATAGAACGTCTTCATATTTTAATTGAGAATTAAATTCTTTTAAACAGCATGTTTTATAATCATTTATTTTTGGTGAGTTTGTAATATTAATTCCCATACCTATTATTAAATACTTCTTATTATTTTGCATAACAATCTCAGTCATGATTCCAGCAATTTTACTTTCATTGATGTTTATATCATTTGGCCATTTAATATTTATATTTTCGTTAATATAATAATTTAAAAATTTACAAATTGAATTTGCAGTAACTGCAGTAAACAAAAAATGATTTTTAATTGATAAATTAAAATCAAATAAAAATGATAAATAAATATTTCCTTTAGGGCTTATCCATTTATTTCCTCTCCTACCAATGCCTGATTTTTGCTCATCAGCAATCATACAAATATTCTTATCTCCGATATACTTTTTTATATCTTGCATAGTAGATCCAACAGTTTCAAGATGGATTAAAGTAATATTTTTTTTTGTTAAAAATTTTTCTATTTTAATATGTAGTGACACTAATTTAAATCAAAGAGATATTTGCAACAATGTTAGTTAAAAGAGATGGACGAACAATAAAAAATGAAATTGTAATCATCAAAATCGTTAATATTACTTTAGCTTCATTGCTAATTGTAAATTCAAAAATTTCTGAATCTGTTTTATCATCAAAATACATACCTTTAATAATTCTTAAATAGTAGAATGCTGAAATCACACTAGCTAAAACACCTAAAACAGCTAATAAATAAAGCTCACTTTCTACAGCTGCAATAAAAACGTAAAATTTACCAAAAAAACCTATAAAAGGGGGAATGCCAGCCATAGATAACATTATTATTGCTAGGCAAACACTAATAACAGGATTTGATTTACTCAATCCACTTAATTCGTTGATCTTTTCAACATATGAGTTAGATTTTTTAAGAGATAAAATAATTGAAAATACTGCAATATTCATCACAAGGTAAATAAACATATAAATCGAAGCACTTTTTAAACCCTGTTCACTTGCTGATACTAACGCAATTAACACATAGCCGACATGACCAATAGAACTATATGCAAGAAGACGTTTTATATTTTTTTGAGATATGGCAGCTATAGCACCTAAAAACATAGAGGCGATAGATAAAAAGAAAATTACTTGTGTCCATTCGAAGTGAAATTTAGCAAATGGCTCAAGACAAAATCTAAATATTAATGCAGTTGCAGCTAGTTTTGGAGCAATTGCAAAAAAGGATGTTATTGATGTTGGCGCACCCTCATAAACATCAGGTGTCCACATATGAAATGGAACAGCTGATATTTTAAATGCTAGTCCCACAAGTACAAAAACTAATCCAAAAACTAATCCAATTGGAAGACTTTCTAATTCAGTTAAAGATTGCGATATTCCATCAAAAGATGTTTGGCCAGTAAATCCATAAATCAGAGAGAAACCATAAAGTAAAATTCCAGAGGATAAAGCTCCTAAGATAAAATACTTAACACCAGATTCAGCTGATTCTATAGAATTTCTTTTAATAGAAGCTACAACGTAGAGAGATAAACTTTGAAGTTCTATTGATAAATACATAATCATTAGATCTTTAGAACTTATCATTATCATCATTCCTAAAGTTGAAAATAAAAGAAGAGTTGGAATTTCAAATCTAATTATTTTTGTATCTAAGAAATAATTTTTTGAAATAATTAAAGATGCAGCAGCACCTAGAGTAGTCAAAATTTTAAAAAATTTTGTAAAAGATGTGTTGGAGAAAAAATTTTCAAATAGAGCAAAGTTGGTTGAAAAATCAAAATATGTTAAAGCAGCAGTTAATAATAAAGTTAAAATTGCAAAATTAGTGGCCTTTATAAAAGAATTAGTTTTTGTAAATAAGCCATACATTAAACAAGTAACAGACAGTATTGAAAGTGCTATTTCAGGTACAAAAAATATATGAATAAAACTATTTAGCATTAGCAAGCTCATAGTTAAATATTATTGACTCTAAGGGCAATCTCATTGGTTCAATAAAAATATTTGGGCAAATACCGATAAATATAACAGCTATTGCGAGAGGAATCAGAATAATTTTTTCTCTATTATTCAAGTCTAATATCTCACTCAATTTTTCATTACTCATCTCGCCAAAAATAATCCGTTTATACAAATAAAGCATGTAAACTGCTGAAAGTACAATGCCAGTAGCTGAACCAATAACTACAATACTTGAGTATTTAAAAGCTCCAACGATAACTAAAAATTCCCCAATAAAACCACTTGTGCCTGGAAGGCCAACAGATCCTAACATAAATATCATAAAAACAGTTGCATAAATTGGCATTCTATTAACTAGGCCACCATAAAAATTAATATCTCGTGTATGCATTCGATCATAAATAACTCCTACACATAAAAATAAAGCTCCTGATACCACTCCATGACTTATCATTTGAATCATCGCCCCTTCTAACCCTTGAGCATTTACTATAAATATACCTATAGTAACTAAACCCATGTGAGCTACTGATGAGTAAGCAATTAATTTTTTAATGTCAGTTTGAGCTAGAGCAACTAGAGAAGTGTAAACTACAGCAACTATACTTAAAGTCATTACCAAAGGTGAGAAATATTCTGAAGCCTCTGGTAACATGCCTAAAGAAAATCTAATAAATCCATATCCTCCCATTTTCAAAAGTACCCCAGCTAATATTACTGAACCAGCTGTAGGGGCTTCAACATGTGCATCAGGTAACCACGTATGAAAAGGCCACATTGGAATTTTGACAGCAAATGAAGCAAAGAAAGCTAACCAAAGATACATCTGAACATTTTTTGCGAAATAGTTACCTTGCAAATCTTCAATACTCATTGAGTTTGTTAATCTATAAATTGCAATTATAGCTATTAGCATTAATACTGAGCCAAGTAGTGTATATAAAAAGAATTTAAAAGATGCATAAATTCTTCTATCTCCACCCCAGATACCAATAATTAAATACATTGGAATTAAAACGGCTTCAAAAAATATATAAAAAAGCAAAATATCTACAGATGAAAACATTCCTATCATTACTGTCTCAAGAAATAAAAATGCGATCATATATTCTTTAACTCTTTTTTTTATACTTTCCCAACTTGCTAAGATGCATAAAGGTGTTAAAAAAGTACTTAAGATAACCATAAAGAGAGATATTCCATCAATGCCAATATGATAGTAAAAATTAAAGTCATTAAACCATCTAAATTTTTCTTGAAATTGATAACCGGGATTACTGCTGTCGAACTGCAACCATATAAACAAGCTTAAAAGAAAAACACCAACTGATGTCAATAATGCAACTTTTTTAATATTATTTATAGAGTTTGCATCATCTTTAATTAGAAGAATAACTAGAGCGCCTAACAATGGTAAGAAAATAGTTAGTGATAATATAGGGATATCAGTCATTTAATAATATATGAACCATGTTAGAATAATTACTAAGCCTCCAAGCATTACAAAGGCATAATGATATAAATACCCTGACTGAAAACGACTTAAGTAGTAAGATGAAATAGATATTAATTTTGAAATTCCATTAGGCCCATATCCATCAATTATTTTCTCATCACCCTTTTTCCAAAAAAAATTAGCAAGATAGAAATAAGGTCTAACAAATATCAAATTATAAAGTTCATCAACATACCATTTATTAAGAGAGATTGAATAAAGAGGATCTAAATTATGAGCTAAATTTTTAGATAAATGATTTTTATAAAAATAAATTAGAGCAGCTAGCATAACACCTATTGCTACAGAACTCTTTACGATTAAGGTTTGAATAAAAGGTAAATAGAGATGCTTACCTTCATGGAGAATTATGGAATTACCCCAGAAACTGTATTGCATTTTACCAATATAAAAATTTGAAAAAAGTAATCCTGCAAAAATTGAACCAAAAGCAAGTAATAATAAAGGCAAGGTCATTACTAGCGGGGATTCATGAGCATGGTCAAAAGTTTTTTTATCAGATCTTGTTTGGCCATGAAATGTCATAAACAATAATCGCCATGAATAAAAAGCAGTTAAAAGAGCTGTTAAAATTCCAATTGTGTAAGCAAATGTAGCCATTGATGAACTTGAATAGTAAGCATTTTCTAAAATGCTTTCCTTAGAATAATAACCAGAGAAATATGGAAAACCTATAATAGCAAGTGATCCAATCCACATCATTGTACCAGTGAAAGGAATTTTTTTAAACAATCCACCCATTTTCCGCATATCTTGCTCATGATGCATTGCATGAATTACTGATCCAGCTGATAAAAACAGTAGTGCTTTAAAAAATCCGTGAGTCATCAAATGAAAAATTGAAGCATTATAAGCTCCTAAACCTGCAGCAAAAAACATATAGCCGAGTTGACTGCATGTTGAATACGCAATAACTCTTTTTATATCATTTTGAGTAAGTGCAATACTTGCAGCAAAAATAGCAGTAGAAGCTCCTATAAAAATAATAAATAAATTTGTAAATAAAGCGTACTCAAATAATGGGCTCATTCTAGCTACTAAAAATACACCAGCTGTTACCATTGTGGCTGCATGGATTAGAGCTGAAACAGGCGTTGGCCCTTCCATTGCATCAGGTAGCCATGTATGCAAACCAAGTTGAGCTGACTTACCCATTGCACCAATAAACAAAAGAAAACACAACAAATCTATTGTACTAAAGTTAAGACCTATAAATTGTATTGAGTGATCTTTAAAACTTTCTGCGTTATCAAAAATAACACTAAATTCAACAGATCCAAAAATATAAAAAATGCCCGCTATACCTAACGCATATCCAAAATCCCCAATTCTATTAACAAGAAATGCTTTTATAGCGGCATTATTTGCAGATGGTTTATGATACCAAAACCCAATTAGTAAATAAGAGGCAAGTCCTACACCCTCCCAACCAAAAAACATTTGTATTAAATTATTACTTGAAACCAACATCAACATAAAAAAAGTGAAAAGACTAAGATATCCCATAAATCTTTCCTTAGATGGATCATCACTCATGTACCCAATTGAGTAAAGATGAACACATGCTGAAACACTACAAACAACAATAAACATCGTTGTAGTTAATGAGTCCAAACGTATTGACCAATCAACTATAAAATTGCCAGAAGTAAACCAATTAAAAATATATATAACTTCCATTTCTCTTTCACCTAAATAAGAGAAAAATAAAAACCAAGATAAAATAGCTGATATAAAAAGGAATGAGGTAGTTATAATTTGAGAGACTTTAAAACCAAATATTTTGCCAAAGAAAAAACAAAATAAAAAACCAAGCAAAGGAAGAAATACAATTAATTGTGCCATAATTATAATTTATCCTTTTAATTTATTTATTTTATTCACTTCGATAGAGCCTAAGTTTCTATAAAAAACAACTAGTATTGCTAAGCCAATCGCCGCTTCAGCAGCAGCAACTGTTAAAGTGAGCATTGCAAAAATTTGACCTGAAATATCATTCAAGAAAACAGAAAAAGATATTAGATTTATGTTCACAGATAATAAAATTAATTCAATAGACATTAGAATTATAATTACATTTTTTTTATTAAAAAAATTCCAAGAACTCCAATTGTAAAAATGATTGCTGCAAGAAATAAATAATGCTCTAAATAAATCATTAAATACCCTCTCCTAATTTTACTTTTTTCTTTTCGATTGCTTTTTTAGCCTCAATATAATTTTGTGAAGATATATTTTGTCTTTTTACCTGCCCCCTATCTCTGAGTGTTAGAGTTATTGAGCCAACCATAGCTACCAAAAGAATCAAACCACTTATTTGAAATAAATAAAAATAATCAGTATATAAAACCTGACCAATTAATTTAGTGTTTTCTATTTCGTTGATTTGAGGTGATGTAACAAATTTATTAAAGGTATTCTCAGAGAAAGATTTTGTAAGAAATACAATACCTAACTCAATAATTAAAACTATTCCTAATAATGCTCCAAATGGTAAATATTGAAGAAACCCTTCCCTTAACTTTACAAAATTTATATCCAACATCATTACAACAAATAGAAAAAGTACTGCAACAGCACCGACATATACTACGACTAAAATCATAGCTAAAAATTCAGCCCCCAATAAAACAAATAACGCAGATGCATTTACAAAACTTAAAATTAGAAATAAAACAGAATGAACTGGATTTTTTGCACTTATAACCATTAAGGCTGATAAAACTGCAATTAGAGAAAAAATATAAAATGTAATTGAATACAAATACATTAACGATACTTTCTATCTAAATAAATATTTTGAGCTATTTCTTGCTCCCAACGCTCTCCATTCTCCAAAAGTTTTTCTTTTGTATACATTAATTCTTCTCTAGTTTCTGTTGCAAATTCAAAATTAGGGCCCTCAACAATTGCATCAACTGGACATGACTCTTCACAAAGACCGCAATATATGCATTTAGTCATATCAATATCATATCGGGTAGTTCTTCTACTTCCATCGTCTCTTGGTTCAGCTTCAATTGTTATTGCTTGAGCCGGACAAACTGCTTCACACAATTTGCATGCTATACATCTCTCTTCACCGCTTGGATACCTTCTAAGTGCATGCTCACCTCTAAATCTTGGACTTAAAGGTCCTTTTTCATGAGGATAATTTATAGTTACTTTAGCTTTAAACATATACTTTAAAGTTAAAAACATTCCCTGGAAGAGCTCGAAAAGAGTAAATGACTTTATATATTTAATCATAAAGAGTTTGGCACCATATCAAAAGCAATTAAAAAGCCTGCAGTTAAAACAACCCATAATAAAGATAGAGGTAAGAAAATCTTCCAACCTAATCTCATTAATTGATCATATCTATATCTTGGAAAAGTTCCACGGACCCATATAAACAAAAATAAAATAAATATAATTTTAATAACAAACCAAATTACACCTGGAATTGCGTTAAGTGGAAATATGTCAAATGGAGGTAGCCAACCTCCCATAAATAATATCACCGTCATTGAGCTCATTAAGATCATACTTGCATATTCTCCAAGAAAAAATAACACAAAAGAAGCTGATGAATATTCAGTGAAAAAACCAGCAACAAGAGTTGATTCATCTTCTGGTAAATCAAAGGGCAATCTATTTGTTTCGGCTAATGCAGATATAAAAAAAACAACAAACATTGGTAAAAGAGGAATAGCAAACCACACAGTTTGTTGAGCTTCAACTATCTTTGTTAGATTTAATGAACCTACACATAAGAGTACAGTTATAATTACAAAACCTATTGACACTTCATATGAAACCATTTGAGCAGCTGATCGAAGTGCGCCTAGAAATGGATATTGAGAATTACTTGCCCATCCAGCCATTATTATTCCGTACACACCTAATGATGAGACAGCAAATAAATACATTATCCCTACATTTATATCAGAAATTACCCAATTAGGAGCAAATGGTATTACTGCCCATCCTGCCAAACTTAGAACCATGGTAATTATTGGTGCTAATAAAAAAACTATTTTATTAGAATTAGCTGGAACAATATTTTCTTTAGTTAATAATTTAAGAGCATCAGCAAAGCTTTGGAGAATTCCAAAAGGTCCAACAACATTTGGACCTCTACGAAGTTGAATAAGAGCAAGTACTTTTCTTTCAGCATATACTAGAAATGCTACTGAAATTAATACAGGCATTAACACAGCCAATATCTGAGCAATAATTATGCTGCCTGGAATAATTAAATTATTTAAATATGAAAAATTATTCATGAAGCTTTAGCTTTATTAATTATTTCATTTGTACATTTGGCCATAGTTTCAGAAGCTCGAGAAATTGAGTCATTCATATAGAAATTCTTAATGTTATATGAAAATTTTTCATCTTTTATATTTTCTTTAGATGAAAAAGATAATCTAGATGAATTATTAACTTCTAATAAAGCTAGGAAGTTTTTATTTTCATTAACTAATTTTTTTCTTACATCATTGAGATTATTAAATTCTAAACCACAACTATGAAGATCACTTAGTACTCTAAATATTTTCCATTCTTCTTTTGAGTCACCCAAAGGATTGTGACAGCGTGATGTTTGAATTGTCCTACCTTCAATGTTCATAAAAGTAGAAGATTTTTCTGTATAAGCAGGTGTGGGCAAAATTATATCTGCATGTTGAGCATTTATATCACCATGATGTCCACAATATACCACAAAAGATTCTTCTAGCAATTTTGGATTAATTTCATCTAAACCTAATAAGAATACAACAGGTTTATTTTTATCAATTTCTTCTTTAAGTTTTTTTTCAATATTATCATCAAAAACTTTATTAACAAAACCAAGTTCCAATGATCCTACTCTTGATATATCTTGATTTAAAACATTTAATGGATTGAATGAGCTTGAAAAGTTTGGCAATTTTTTTGCAATTTCAGCACAAGTTTTTAAAATTGAACTACCCTGACTAGTATTAATTGCTGATGTTCCGACAATGATTATAGGATTTTTAGCATTAAATAAATCTTTAGAAAATTCAGATGTATTATCCAGAATATCATTAAGCCCACTTAAAGAATTAGATATTTTTAAGTAAGAGTAATTCAAATCAAGATCAGGGCCAATAATACCTATTTTACAGTTATTATTAATAAAAGCTTTTCTTATTCTTGCATTTAAAACACTTGCTTCCCATCTTGGATTAGATCCGACTAAAAGAATTGCATCAGTATTTTCAACTTCTTGAATAGAAGAATTAAATTTATAACTTTCATCTTCTTTATGAATAATCTGAGCATTATCAAATCTACAATCATACAATTTAGAACCTAAGCCTTCAGAAAAAAGTTTTGATGCAATTATAGTTTCAGCATCTGTAAATTTTCCAGATAAAGTTATAGTTTTATCTTTTCCTCTTTTGTTTATTTCATTTTTAATTTTACTTAATGCGTAATCCCAGTTAGAAACATTTAGTTTGTTATCAGCTCTAATATAAACCTTATCTAATCTTTGTCTCGATAGTCCATCTATAGCAAATCTTGTTTTATCATTAATCCATTCTTCATTTGTATCTTCATTTATTCGAGGTAATACTCTTAAAACTTGTTTACCTCTTGTATCCACTCTTATACTGGATCCAATTCCATCTAAAACATCATAAGTTTCAGTTTTACTTAATTCCCAAGGTCTAGATTTAAATGCGTAAGGTTTACTTGTTAAAGCTCCTACTGGGCATAAATCAATAACATTTCCAGATAATTCAGAGTCGATAGTTTTTTCAAGATAAGTTGTAATTTCAGCGTTCTCTCCTCTTCCTAAAAGTCCCAAATCATCAACACCAGCTACCTCAGTGGAGAATCTTACACATCTTGTGCAATGAATACATCTTGTCATGATGGTGCTTACTAATGGCCCCATGTGTTTATTTTTTACTGCCCTCTTATTTTCTTCATATCTTGATTTATCAAAACCATAATGCAGAGCTTGATCCTGAAGGTCACACTCACCTCCTTGATCACAAATTGGACAATCCAGGGGATGGTTTATCAATAGAAATTCCATCACACCTTTTCTTGCTTTTTTAACCATCTCAGTATCTGTCTTAATGACCATTCCATCTCCAGCAGGCATAGCACAAGAAGCAATTGGTTTTGGTGGGCCTTTCTCCATTTCTACAAGACACATCCTGCAATTTCCTGCGATAGATAATTTTTCATGATAACAAAATCTTGGAATTTCTACACCAGCTATCTCACAGGCTTGCATTACTGTCATACCATTTTCGAATTCTACTTTTTTATCATCAATAGTAATAGTGGGCATTATGCAACTTCTCCTAATCGGTATTCTTTTATTCTTCTTTCAACTTCAGGTCTAAAGTGTCTCATAAGTCCTTGTATTGGCCAAGCAGCTGCATCTCCTAAAGCACAAATAGTATGACCTTCAACCTGTTTAGTTACATCTAAAAGCTTATCGATATCATTAATTTTTGCACTACCTTTAACCATTTTTTCCATCATTCTAAACATCCAACCAGTTCCTTCTCTACAAGGTGTGCATTGACCACAACTTTCATGTTTATAAAAATGAGAAAGCCTACATATAGCGTCAACAATGTCAGTAGATTTATTCATTACTATGACTGCAGCTGTACCAAGACCACTTTGAACTTCTTTTAAGCTATCAAAATCCATCTTAACAGTATCACATATTGATTTCGGAATAAGTGGAACACTAGCACCTCCAGGAATTACTGCTAATAAATTATCCCATCCACCAATCACCCCACCAGCATGATTTTCAATAAGTTCTTTTAATCCGATACCCATTTCTTCTTCAACATTACATGGAGTATTTACATGTCCTGAAATACTAAATATTTTTGAACCAGTATTATTTTCTCTGCCCAGACTGCTAAACCAAGATGCTCCTCTTCTAATAATAGTAGGTGCAACAGCTATAGTTTCGACATTCGTAACAGTAGTTGGGCATCCATATAACCCAGCACCTGCTGGAAAAGGAGGTTTTAATCTTGGTTGACCTTTTTTTCCTTCAAGGCTCTCTAAAAGAGCTGTTTCTTCACCGCAAATATAAGCTCCAGCACCTCGGTGCAAATAAATATCATAGTTCCAATTAGTTCCACATGCATTCTTACCAATTAAATTATTTTCATAGGCTTCATCAATTGCTTTTTGAAGATTTGATGCTTCGTCATAATATTCCCCTCTAATATAAATGTAGCAAGTATTTGCATGCATAGCAAAACCAGCAATTAAACAACCTTCTAATAAAAGATGTGGGTCGTTTCTCATAATTTCTCTGTCTTTACATGTTCCAGGTTCAGATTCATCGGCATTGACTACTAAATAGTGAGGTTTGCCAGAATCTTTGGGCATAAATGACCATTTTAATCCTGCAGGAAAACCTGCCCCTCCCCTTCCTCGTAATTGACTACTTTTAATTTCTTCAACAATAAAGTCAGATCCTTTTTCAATAATTTCTTTAGTATTAGACCAAACACCTCTGTTTTTAGCTCCAGTTAGAGACCAGTCATCAAAACCATATAAATTTTTAAAAATTTTATCTTCTTCTCTAAGCATTTTTTTCTCTTT
The DNA here is from genome assembly GCA_045560945.1 of Alphaproteobacteria bacterium. Taxonomy (GTDB): domain Bacteria; phylum Pseudomonadota; class Alphaproteobacteria; order HIMB59; genus CACPNW01. The sequence continues at coordinate 21,655 of JBJKYR010000059.1, forward strand.
GAGGATGTGATGTTTGTCTTCCTATCTGTGAACCTTTTGTAATTTCTTTGCTTTGTTTTAAATCAGTAAGTATTTTTTTAAAATTATCTGCATTAAGATCTTCATAGTATTCATCATTAATTTGAACCATAGGAGCATTACAACAAGCACCTAGACATTCAACTTCAACAATAGTAAATTTTTTATCATTAGATGTTTCACCTAGTTGAGTATTAGAAACTTCTTTAGCAACTTCAACAAGTTTGTCACTACCTCTTAACCAACAAGGAGTTGTTCTACAAATCTGAACAAAGTTTTCACCAACTGGCTCAAGATTAAACATAGAATAAAATGTAACCACTTCTAAAACACGGATGTATGACATACTTAAAGTTTCTGCGACTTTCTCAATAGCAGTTTTGCTTAACCATCCTGAATTTTGTCTTTGAGCAAGATCGAGAAGTGGAATAACAGCACTTTGTTGTTTTGAGTTAGGATATTTTTTTATAATATCAGAAGCTTTTTTGAAATTTTCTTCTGACCAATTAAAAATTTCATCTGAAATATTGGATACTTTATTTATCATACCTGGGTGTTTCATCGATCTATTTCCCCAAATACAATATCCAGACTTCCAAGAATAGCTGCTATGTCTGCCATTAAATGCCCTTTTGATAAAAAATCAAGTGTTTGTAGATGAGCAAAACCTGGCGCTCTGATCTTACATCTATAAGGTTTACTGGAACCGTCAGAGGCTAAAAAAACACCAAACTCCCCTTTAGGAGCTTCTACAGCGTTATAAGTCTGACCTTCTGGAACCCTATATCCTTCTGTAAATAATTTAAAATGATGTATTAATGATTCCATAGATTGTTTCATTTCACTTCTTTTAGGAGGAGTAATCTTATTATCAATTACAGATATTTCTCCAGAATTAATTTGTGTTAAACATTGTTGAATAATTGAAATACTTTGTCTCATTTCTTCAATACGAACTAAATATCTATCAAAGCAATCACCTTTTTTTCCAACAGGTATTTCAAAATCAACTTTATCGTATGCATCATAAGGTTGAGAACGTCTTAAATCCCATGCAACTCCAGCACTTCTTAGGACTGGCCCTGAACATCCCCAATCAATCGCTTCTTGCTTAGATATAGCTCCAATATCAACAGATCTTTGCCGCAATATTCTATTATTTGTTAAAAGATCTTCAAGATCATCAATAAACTTAGGTAAAGTTTTAAAATGGTCATTTAATTTTTCTTCCATGCCTTCAGGCATATCTTGATGAACACCACCAGGTCTAAAATAAGCGGCATGAAATCTAGCGCCTGATACAGCCTCATGAAATTGAAGAAGTTTTTCACGTTCTTCGAAACACCATAAGAATGGAGTAACTGCTCCAATATCTGCGGCATAAGCAGGTATGTTTAGTAAGTGATTTAGTAATCTTGTTATTTCAGCAAAAATAACTCTTATATATTGAGCTCTTTGAGGCACTTCAATTTTAAGAAGTTTTTCAGTCGCAAGTGCAAAGGCATGCTCTTGACACATAGGTGAAACATAGTCTAATCTATCAAAATACGGAACAGCTTGAAGGTAAGTTTTGTATTCAATTAATTTTTCAGTTCCTCTGTGCAACAAACCAATGTGAGGCTCTGCTCTCTCGACAACTTCACCATCAAGCTCAACTACTAATCTTAAAACTCCATGTGCGGCTGGATGCTGAGGACCAAAATTGATTGTTGTAGTGTTTACTTCTATTTCTTTCATATTTATTCTTGATCGTTATGATCATCAATCCCCTGAGGCATTCCCTCCCATGGAGAGGTATAATCAAAGTCTCTATATTCTTGTGATAATTTAACAGGCTCATAAATAACTTTTTTTTCAACATCATCATACCTAACTTCAATATGTCCTGTTAATGGAAAGTCCTTTCTAAGAGGATGGCCCTCAAAATTGTAATCAGTCATAATTCTTCTTAAGTCAGGGTGATTATTAAACTTGATACCAAACAAATCATAGCACTCTCTTTCATACCAATCTGATGCTTTAAAAATCTGAATGATGCTATCTATACTTTCATTTTCATTAATAGATGTTTTTAATACAATTCTTTTATTTTTTTTCATGCTTAAAAAAATATAAACCATCTCAAATCGCTTTTCTCTAGATGGATAATCAATAGCAGTTATGTCAATTAGCTGGTCAAAACTAAATAACTCGTTACCTTTTAACTCATTAAAAATTTTTAATATTTTATCTTTATTAAAATATGCTTGGTAAAATATATTTTTATCCTCAATTGATGATAGATCAGAAATGTTTTTTAAATCTTCCAGCATCTATTATCTTACAAATTTATTTTTTCTTTTGATTTTTTTTTGTAATTGTAAAATACCATATACTAAAGCTTCTGCAGTTGGAGGGCATCCAGGAACATAGATATCAACTGGAACAATTCTATCGCAGCCTCTTACAACAGAATAAGAGTAATGATAATATCCTCCACCATTTGCACAAGATCCCATAGATATTACCCATCTGGGTTCTGGCATTTGGTCATAAACTTTTCTTAATGCTGGTGCCATCTTGTTAGTTAAAGTTCCTGCAACAATCATTACATCAGATTGACGAGGACTTCCTCTTGGAATTACACCATATCTATCAAGGTCATATCTAGCCATATATGTATGGATCATTTCAACTCCACAACAAGCCAAACCAAAAGTCATTGGCCATAAAGAACCTGTTCTTGCCCATGTTAAGAGTTTATCAAAATTTGCAACTAAGAATCCCTTAGAATTTAGTTCATCACCAAAATTATCTTCATTAATTTCTACTCCCATTCAAGAGCTCCTTTTTTCCACTCATAAATAAAACCAATAGTAAGAATTAATAAAAAAATCATCATTGACCAAAATCCAAAAAGCCCAATAGCCCCTAATGATATTGCCCAAGGAAATAAAAAAGCTACTTCTAAATCAAAAATTATAAATAGGATTGCTACTAAATAAAACCTTACATCAAATCTGCCCCTAGCATCATCAAAAGCTTCAAAACCACATTCATACGCAGAAAGTTTTTCATTATCTGGTTTCCTTTCCCCAACAACAAAAGATAAGGTAGTCATTCCAATTGCTATAGCAAAACCAATAATAATGAAGATTAGAATTGGTAAATATTCTGATAAATAATTTTCCACTTTATAAATGTTTCTACAAACAAATGTTTTACTAGTCTATTTAGTGGATTATTCAAGGATAACAATCCATGATTTCTGCGACTAATGTTCAATAATTAATTTAATTTTTTTCTGCTACTAGAATTAATACTATTTTTAACATTGAGGATAAAACTGGCGCGAGAGACGGGATTCGAACCCGCGACCTCTGCCGTGACAGGGCAGCGTTCTAACCAGCTGAACTACTCCCGCGCATGGTGGGTGTTGAGAGACTCGAACTCCCGACCCT
>JBJKYR010000060.1:0-25063 GCA_045560945.1 Alphaproteobacteria bacterium
ATAATACCTGCACCAACAGCACCTATTGCGCCAGCTTGATTTACTGTAGCAACCCCTAGTAATATGGATCCTAACACTACAAATATTAAAGCTAAAGGTGGAACTAATGATAGGAAAACTTTTCTAAAAAAAACTAAATTATAAACACCTTCATATTTTACTGGAGGAACTAATTCTTTTTTAAAAACTCCAATAAGTAAAATGTAAACCATGTATAAGGATACTAAAACTAATCCAGGTAAAAAAGCTCCTAAGAACATATTCCCTGCACTTACTGAATCAACACTATATTGACTTGGCATATTCATTGACCCATTAGTATTTTTAAAATCCATCATTCTTAAATTATCCGCAGCATCAGATGCTGTTGCTAATTGATCTGATAAAATAATTAATACTATTGAAGGGGGAATTATTTGACCTAAAGTTCCAGAAGAACATACAATTCCCGATGCTAAGGATTTGTTGTAGTTGTTTTTCATCATTGCTGGTAAAGAAATAAGGCCCATGGCTACTACGGTAGCTCCTACAATTCCGGTTGTTGCTGCTAAAAGAGCCCCAACAAATATTACTGATATACCTAAACCTCCCGGCATTGGTCCAAATAATTGACCCATACTGATTAATAAATCTTCAGCAATTTTCGATTTTTCAAGCATAATTCCCATGAAAATAAATAATGGAATTGCTATGAGTGTATCTCTTTCAACTTCCCAGTAAACACCTCGAAAATTAGTTATTCCAGCATTTAGCCATTGAAATGGTCCATCAGAAATAAAATATTCATTGGCATTACCCTCAAATAAATATCCTGCTAAACCAGCCAAAAGAATTGAGATAATTGCTGAACCAGGTAAAGCAAAAGCTAAAGGATAACCTGAAGCAAGAGCAAATGCCATTAAAAAAATTAATAAAAAAAAGAAAAAATAATTCCATATCCTTATTTTCTTTTTATAATTTCTAAATTTCTTAAAAAATAAACAACAAATTGAATAAGCATTGTCAAAGCAAATATGATTAAAAATCCAGCCATTAGATATTTTATATTCATGCCCTGAGTGCTTTGCGAAGTTTCAAAATTCATAATAGGCTGATTCAAAACACATTGCTTACAAGCCATACCTTTTAAAAAAATTGTTAAACATAATGGAATTCCCAAAATCAAACTTCCTAATAAGTTTACTATAGCTTTGTTTTTCTTGGTAAAATTTGTATAAAGAACATCAACTCTTACATGCCCATCTTTCATTAATGTATAATAGCTAGCAAAAAGAAATAGACCCCCATACCAAAATCTTACAAGATCGCTCATTAAAGTTTGTTCATAAGAAAATACAAATCTTAGTAGTACAATTTGAAATTCAGCAAGTACAACAAGAAAAGCTAACCAAAAAAAATTAAGCGACTTAAAAATATAACCTAATATTAATGCAAAAAATAAAAGTGGAAAATGAACAAAGGGAGCTCTAAAGGAGTTATTCGATAATTTTACATTCCAGCTTTTACCAAAAAAATGCTCAATGAAACCCTCTATTATCAGAAGAGAGATTATTGCATCAACAACTCCAATAATAAATACAGCCCAAAAAGCAAACCTGATAATATAACCATTAGTATTGTCAAAAAAATCTGCAATAGCAGTTAAACTAATGTCTTTTTTATAGAAATAAATTAAATAAATAGGGAAAAATAAAGCAAAAAAATATAAAGATATTTGAATAGAAGAAAAAATATTTATATTTTTATTTATAGCTAGGGCGCCAGGCCAATTGCCTCCAAAAGTCAGATAATTGTTAATTAAAAAAGAAAAAACAAATAAAACAATAGCTATAGAAAATATCTTAGCAAAATTTAATGTGTTCATAAAAAAAGAGTGGGGAATCAATAGTCCCCACTCAAGATAAGAAAATTAACCTTCTAATACTCTACGTCTCTGAGCAGTATATCCATGATCAGCAATTTTTAACCACTCACCAATATCGCCTCTAGCTTTCAAAAAGCTGTCGAGAATACGACCTGTAAGTTCATTACCTTCAGCTAATTCAGCATATAACTCTTCTGAAGCTTCACCCATTGCGTCTATAACATCATCATTGAACTCTCTTAATTCAACACCATGATCGTTAATGAGTCTTTGAAGAGCAGCACCATTGTTAGCATTATATTCTGTTACCATCATTTCATTTTGAACAGTTGCAGCATGTTCAATAATCATTTGATCAGTTTTTGAAAGACTGGTTAACCAAGACTTGTTACAGCCAAGTGTAATTAAAGTGCCTGGCTCATGCATACCTGGCCAATAATAATATTTTGCCGCTTCATAGAATCTAGATCTCTCATCATTCCATGGACCAACCCATTCACATGCATCTATCGTGCCATTAACTAGATTTTCATAAATTTGGCCACCAGGCATACCTACAACTGATGCACCAAGTTTTGTTACCATCATTCCACCTAATCCAGGCATTCTCATTTTTAGACCTTTAAAGTCATCAGCTGAATTAATTTCTTTATTAAACCATCCACCCATTTGTACACCAGAGTTTCCAGCCATAAAGTTTTTAAGTCCAAAACCATCAGCAAGTTCATCCCACAGCTCTTGACCTCCACCATGTCTAATCCAACCATTAATTTCAGTAGAAATTAAACCAAAAGGTACTGCTGCAAAAAATCCCCAACCTGGATGTTGTCCTACCCAATAATAGTCTGCACTATTATACATTTGAGCATTACCAGAGCTAACTTCTGTAAAAACATCTAGGGGTCCTACACGTTCTCCACCTGCATAATGATTAACAACAATTCTTCCATCACTTAAATCAGATATTCTTTGTGAGACAGCTTCACCTCCAGTACCTAGACCAGGGTACCCTCTGCCCCATGTGGCAACACAATTGACTTCAATCCTATCTGCGGCAATTGCCGGAGCAGGAAAAGAAGATACTGCAGTAGCTGCAGCAGCAGCAACACCAGCTTTCTTTATAAAGTCACGTCTTTTAAAATTTTTCTTCATATGTCCTCCCGAATTATGAATATTTATAAATCAAATCCTATACATTATTGGAAAAAAAGGTAGATATTTTATTATTAAGATTATTTTTTTTCTTAAAAACTAGCTATCCCAGTTTGATTCTTGCCTAAAATCAAGGAATGAATATTTTCTGCCCCTTCATATGTTTTTACAGTTTCTAAATTAACAAGGTGACGCATGATATGATATTCTTCAACTAAACCGTTTGCACCTAACATATCTCGACAATCTCTGACTATATCTAATGACTTTTTACAATTATTCCTTTTTAAAATAGATAAAGCGTTTATTGCATTCTTACCTTGCTCCATTGCTTTTGAAGTCAATATACACGAAGCTAATCCAAGATTTATTTCAGTTTGTATGTCAGCAAGTTTTTTTTGAATTAGTTGATTTGCTGCTAAAGGTTTTTTAAACATAATTCTATTCTCTGCATAATCTTTTGCAATTAACCAACACTCAGTAGCAGAACCTAATACTCCCCAGCTAATACCAAAACGAGCTTTATTTAAACAGCTAAACACTGAACTCCATCCATTTGTTTTCTCAAGGCAATTTGATTTATGTACGAAAACTTCATCAATTAAAATTTGACCCGTTGGACTAATTTTTAAACTTGTTTTATTTTCAATAATTTTTGTTGATAAACCCTTAGTTTCCTTTTCTATTATAAATCCCTTTATTGAATTTGTTTCATGATTTTCATTAAGTGCCCAAACTATAAATATATCTGCAATAGGCGCATTTGTTATCCAATTTTTATTTCCGTTTAAAATATAGCCATCTTGATATTTTTTATATGTAGTTTTCATTGATGAAGGATCTGAACCAGCTTCACTTTCAGTTAGACCAAAACAACCAATTTTGTATCCTGAAATTAAGCTGGGAAGGTATTTATCTTTTTGTTCTTCATTTCCGAATGAATATATCGGATGAATAACTAACGAAGATTGTACTGAAATTGATGATCTATAACTACTATCAATTTTTTCAATTTCATATGCTATCAAACCATATGCTGTGTCTGATGCTCCTGCACCACCGTGACTTTTAATTGTTGAACCTAGTAATCCAAGTTTGCCAAATTCTCTATAAAGATCTCGATCAAAATAATGATTTCTATTATGTTCAACAACATTAGGTTTAAGAATTGATGTTGAAAAATCTTTTACATTTTTTTGGATTAGTCCGTCTTCTTCTGATAAATTTTCAAATATAAAAAAAGGATCAAACCACGTATTTTGTATCATAGAAAGGTATGCAATATCATTATTTTGTTATATGTGAATAATAATAAATAAATATGGAAAAGAAAGTTTATATAGCGTCAGATCATGCCGGTTATGAAATGAAGTCTAAGTTATGTGATTATTTTAAAACATTTATAGATTTAGGAACTAATTCAAATGAAAGTGTTGACTATGCAGATTTTGCTCACAATTTAACAAACAATGTATCACAAAATGAGGATAGTGTAGGTATTTTGATTTGTGGTACTGGAGTAGGGATGAGCATGGCGGCAAATAGAAAAAAAGGAATTAGAGCAGGATTAGTAAATAGTCCCAAAATAACAAGATTAATTAGACAGCATAACAATGCTAATGTATTGGTATTGCCTGGAAGATTTATGGCAGATGAAGATGCAAAAAATTGTGTTCAAATATTTTTAGAAACTGAATTTGAAGCTGGAAGACATAAAAAAAGGATAGAAAAGATATGAGTCTAAATTTTTTTAATGATGAAATTATAAAAACAGACCCTGAAGTATATGCAACTTTAAAAAAAGAACTTGAGAGACAGCAAAATCAGATAGAATTAATTGCTTCAGAAAATATTGCTTCAAAAGCAGTTCTGAATGCTCAAGGATCTGTGATGACTAATAAATATGCTGAAGGATATCCTGGAAACAGATATTATGGCGGATGTGAATTTGTTGATGAAGCAGAAAATATAGCTTTAGAAAGAGTTAAAAAATTATACGGATGTAAGTATGCAAATCTGCAACCTCATAGTGGAGCGCAAGCTAACCAAGCTGTTTTTTTAGCTCTTTTACAACCCCATGACACTATACTAGGGATGTCTTTAGCTTCTGGTGGACACCTGACTCATGGAGCAAAACCTAATTTATCTGGGAAATGGTTTAATCCAATTCAATATGGTGTTAAAAAAGATGGAAATGATAAAGATCTAATTGATTATGATGAAATTGAAGCTCTAGCAATTGAACATAAACCTAAATTAATTATTGCAGGAGCATCAGCATATCCTAGAACTATAGATTGGAAAAAATTTAGAGCAATAGCCGATAAGGTTGGAGCATATTTTTTAGTTGATATGGCCCATTATTCAGGTTTGATTGCTGGTAAACAATACCCTAACCCTATAGATTATGCGCATGTTGTTACTTCTACAACTCATAAAACTCTAAGAGGTGCTAGAAGTGCAATGATATTAACTAATGATGAAACATTGATTAAAAAAATTAACAGTGCTGTTTTCCCAGGATTACAAGGCGGTCCACTAATGCATGTAATGGCAGGTAAAGCCGTTGCCTTTGGTGAAGCATTAAAGCCCGAATTTGAAAATTATATTAAACAAGTAATTTCAAATGCTAAAGTATTAGCTTCATCCCTAGTAAATAATGGATTTAAAATTGTAACTGGCGGAACTGATTCTCATATTGTGTGGTTAGATCTCACTCCTAAAAACATAACAGGTGATAAGGCTGAAAAAATACTTGAAGAAGTTGGAATAGCTTGTAACAAAAATGCTATTCCTTATGATCCTAATCCACCAAAAATCACAAGTGGTTTGAGATTTGGTACAGCTGCAGCTACTTCTAGAGGCTTTGATGAGAATGATTTTAGTGAAATTGGTGATTTAATTTCAGAAATACTTGATAACATTAATCAAAATCAAGATAATCATAAAGAATTTATTTCTTCAATGAAAAGTAAAGTTATTAGTATGTGTAAAAAATATCCAATTTATAATGAGGCTTTTTGATGAGATGTCCATTTTGTAGTAACGAAGACTCTCAAGTTAAAGATTCAAGACCAACTGAAGATAATACTGCAATTAGACGCAGACGTGTTTGTGAACAATGTGGTTCACGTTTCACTACTTTTGAAAGAATTCAATTAAGGGATTTAATAGTTGTCAAATCAGATGGTCAAAAAGAATCTTTTGACAGAGATAAAATGTACAGATCAATATCATTAGCTTTAAGAAAGAGGGACATTGAAACTGAAAAAATTGAGAAAATTGTAAATGCTATTGTAAGAAAATTAGAAAATTCTGGTGAGGGAGAAATTAAAACTGAACTTGTGGGTCAATATATAATGGAAGCTTTGTCTATACTTGATCAAGTTGCATATGTTAGATTTGCCTCTGTTTACAAGAATTTTAGGGAAGTAAAAGATTTCGAGGATTTTTTAGGCAATTTAGAAGATAAATAAAACTAAAATGATTTCAAATCATCTTAAGTTTATTAATCAGGCCCATCAAATCGCTTCTAAAAATTTAGGTAAAACATTCCCTAACCCTAGTGTTGGTTGTTTAATCTGTAAAAATAATCAAATTATATCAAAAGCAGTAACTAGTTCAACTGGAAGACCACATGCTGAAGAAACAGCATTAGCAAAAGCAGGAAAGCAAGCTAAAGGAGCAACCATGTATGTTACACTTGAACCTTGTTTTCATAGTTCACAAAATGGATCATGCACAGATCAAATTTTAAGATCAGGAATTAAACAAATTGTTATTTCATGCATAGATCAAGACCCAAGAACAAAAAATAAAAGTATTAACAAACTTAAAAGAAATAAAATTAAAGTTATTACAGGAATATCAAAAGACAGAACAATAAGTATAAATAAATTTTTCTTTAAAAGTCTTAAGAAAAAAAAACCATTTACTAAAGTTAAAATGGCAATTTCAAGTGATGAAAAGATAGCTTGGAGCAATTATAAAAGTAAATGGATTAGTAATTCCAAAAGTAGATCTTATGCACATTCTTTAAGAGCTAAAAGTCAAGCTATTTTAACTACTTCAAAAACGATAATTAAAGATAACCCAAGATTTACTGTGAGGAAAAAAAGCACCATTATTAAAAATATAAATATTGTAATAATTGATAAAAATCTTAAACTTCCTTTGAATGCAAAACTTCTTAATAACCTGCACGATAAAAGAGTAATAATTTTTACAAGTAAAAAAAATCTTAAATCACAAAAATTAAAACAGCTAGGATGTGAGATTATTGAAATGAGATTAGAAAATAATAAATTAAATTTAAAGAAGTTATTTACTCATTTGTATAGATTAAAAATTTCTGATTTATTGGTTGAAGCTGGAGGTATATTATTTGCAGATTTACTTAAAAATAATTTAATTGATGAAATACATTTATTTAAAGCTCCATTTACAATAGGAAAAAAAGGAATTCCAGTTATTAAAGAAAATGATTTGAAAAATATTAAGAAAAAATTATTAGAGACAATTAAATTTGATGATAATTTATATTTTAAGTATGAGATAAAATAAATGTTTACAGGAATAATTCAAAACTTAGGCAAAGCTATTAATTTTTCTAATGGTGAGCTAGAAGTAACAACTTCTCTTGATTTAAGTGATTGTAATGTTGGTTCATCTATTTGCTGTAATGGAGTCTGCTTAACTACTAAAGAAATTGAGTTTAAAAGTAATTTACATTATTTTAAAGCTACTGTTGGTGAAGAAACACAACAAAGAACTACATTTTCAAATAATTTATTTAACAAATTAATCTCTATCAATTTGGAAAAATCCCTCAAAATTGGTGATGAAATTTCAGGTCATTTTGTTTATGGTCACGTGGATAGAACTACTGAATTACTAAAGGTGAATAAATTGAATAATAGTTGGGAGTTTTGTTTTAAAAATTTTCAAGATGAAAGTAAAAAATACATAGTGGATAAAGCATCTATTGCGATAAACGGTATTTCTCTAACAATTGCTAATGTATCTGCTGACAGTTTTTCAATTTCAGTTATTCCTCATACATATGAAAATACTAATTTAAAATTTATTAATGAAAATGATATTGTGAACATTGAATTTGATTATTTAGCTAGATTTTCAGAAAGATCTAAAAATTAATGGCTAACATAAATAAACAAATTGATATTTCACCAATTGAAGAAATTATTGATGAAGCAAGAAATGGCAGAATGTATATTCTTGTTGATGATCCTAATAGAGAAAATGAAGGAGATCTAATTATTCCGGCACAAATGGCTACACCGGATGCAATTAATTTTATGGCTAAGTATGGAAGAGGTCTTATTTGTCTTTCAATGACCAAACAGAGAATAGAAGAATTAGAGTTGCCATTGATGAATCCAAATAACCAAAAAAATGATTTAACAGCATTTACTGTTTCGATAGAGGCAAAAGACGGTGTCACTACTGGTATATCAGCTGCAGATCGATCTCATACAATATCAGTAGCTATAAATCATAATATGAAAAAAAATGATTTAGTATATCCAGGCCATGTTTTCCCTTTAATGGCATGGGATGGAGGTGTTTTAGTAAGAGCAGGTCATACTGAAGCTGCTGTAGATATTTCTAAGTTAGCAGGTTTAAATCCTTCAGGAGTAATTTGTGAAATTATGAGTGACGATGGTGATATGGCAAGGTTGCCAGAAATTCTTAAATTTGCAAAATTTCATAATTTAAAAGTAGGCACAGTATCAGAATTAATAAAGTACAGATTAAAGTATAATAAAATAATTAAGCAAATTTCTGAACGTTCATTTGAAAGTAACAAAGGTAAAGATTTTATTCTAAAAATATTTGAAAATACTTTATCAAAAGAAAAGCATTATGCCTTGGTTAAAAATATAACTACAGCTGATAACTTATATCCAGTTAGAATGCATAAATTAAACATAGCAAAAGATATTTTTGCTGAAAAAAATATTTTTGGTGATGAAATCAATCATTCATTTGAAATAATTGAAAAAAATGGTTCTGGTGCAATAGTATTGATTAATAGTGATATTGCGCCAAATATTCTTAAAGCTTTTGATCAAAGAAATGAGCAGAATAATAAATTAGAACTTCGTGAATATGGTGTTGGTGCGCAAATTCTTAAAGATATAGGAATTAAAAAAATAATATTACTTTCAAATTCAAATAAAAAAATTATAGCTTTAGATGGTTTTGATATTGAAATTATTAAACAGCAAAAAATATGAAAAATAAAGTTTTAATTGTTTGTTCTAACTATTACGATGAAGTTAGTAGTAATTTAATTAAAGGAGCTACTGAAGAATTAAAAATTAACAATATAGATTTTGAGGTAGTCCATGCCCCAGGTTGTTTTGAAGTACCTTTTTTAATCTCTCAAAATCTAGAAAAATATAAAGGTTTTATTGCTTTAGGATGTGTAATTAGAGGTGAGACTTATCATTTTAATTTAATTGCTAATGAATGTGCAAGAAAAATAATGGATATTTCAAATAATTCATTAAAACCAATTGGTTTTGGAATTTTAACATGTGAGAATTTAGAACAAGCAATCAATAGAAGTGATATTAGAAAAAAAAATAAAGGGAGAGAGGCAGCAAATGCTTGCATTAAACTTTTATAATCTTAATGCAAAATTCAATTAAAACTGAGACTAGACTGTCATTTATTCAATTTATATTTTCTTCTTTTTTTCTAACTCTACTGTTGAAGAAAATATGAGTGAATTTGAAAATTACTTTTATAAATTATCAATTCCATCAATAAATCAAAATAAAGATATTCATATTAATTTTAACAAAAACTATTTCAAAAAACTTACAACAAGTTATGCGAAATTTATTAAATATCATAATATTGAAGATATAATAAATTCCCTGATAAAGTTTGATAGAAAATATAAAAATTGGGATCAGATAAATAAATCTATAATTCTGTCCATTTTTTCTGAACTTGAAATTACAAATAAAGAAAAAGCAAAAATTGTAATTAATGACTATATAAATATTTCTAAAACACTAATACCTAAAAAAGATCTTGGTATGATTAATGCAATTACAGATAAGTATTTAAGTGACAAAAATATCTTATAATTCTAAATTATCTGAAAAAATTATAATAGATAAGTTTTTTAAAAAACTTAATTTAAATAAGGTTGGGACTTTTAATTTTGAAAATGATGCATCTTATTTAAATATATCAAGCAAATATAAAACTGTTGTAACAACTGATACTATAGTTGAGAATATTGATTTTTTTTCCAATGATCCTCCAGAATCAATCGCTCAAAAAATACTCTGTATAAATCTATCTGATATTTCTGCAATGGGTGCCATACCAAAAACTTATACTTTAAATATTTCAATTAATTCTAAAATTACATATGACTGGTTAAAAAAATTTACTTCTAAGCTAAGTAAACTGCAAAAAAAATTTAATATTTACCTTCTTGGTGGTGATATTTCATATGCTAATGAAATTAGTTTAACTGCTAATTTATTTGGTGAAGCCAAATTAAAAAATATTATATCACAAAGTAATTGTAATGTAGGAGATGATATTTGGGTTACAGGGAATTTAGGTAATTCATATTTAGGTTGTAGAATTTTAAATAATTCAAGTATCAAGTTAGGGAAAAAACATTCATCATATTTTAAAAAGCAATATTTTTACCCTCAACCATGTATGTTTGGATCTCAAGCTTATAAATATATAAACTCCGCAATAGATATTTCAGATGGTTTTTTAGGTGATTTGTCAAAAATTCTAAATGGAAAATTTGGAGCTAAAATTAATACAAAATTAATACCTCTTTCAACCATTTTAAAAACAATTATGATAAAAAATAAATCACTATTTAAACTGGAAGATATTCTAAATTGGGGTGATGATTATGAGTTAATTTTTACTTCATTTAAAAAAAATAGGGAAAAATTATTAAATTTATCAAAAAAAAATAGAGTTAAGTTATCGCTTGTAGGGTCTATTATAAAAAAACCTGGCCTTTTTGATGATTCTCAAAAACCTATAAATAATATCCATAGTTTTGATCATTTTTCCTAAAATCTTGATTTTTTCAAAACTTTCTGACATATGAGCAAAAAAAATCAAGGAGATTACCCACAATGACAACAATGCAAATCTTTATATTATTATGTGCTCTATCTGCTGTATTGTACGGCATAGTTACATCAAGACAAATTTTATCACTTAGTACTGGGAATGAAAAAATGACTAGTATTGCAAGTGCAATCCAAGAAGGAGCAAGAGCTTACTTAAATAGACAATACTTAACTATCGGAATAGTTGGAATTGTTATTTTTGTATTAATTTGGCTAGTATTTGGTTTATCTTCCGGTCTGGGCTTCTTAATTGGTGCAATTTTTTCAGGAGCTGCAGGCTATGTGGGTATGAATATTTCTGTTAGATCTAATGTAAGAACTACACAAGCGGCAAGCTCAAGTTTGGCAGAGGGACTATCTGTTTCATTTAAAGCTGGAGCAGTTACTGGTATGTTAGTCGCGGGATTTGCTTTATTATCAATTTCGCTTTATTATTTTGCTTTAGATAATTCCGGTTTATTTCCAGGTAGAGAAATTGTTGCTCCATTAGTATCATTAGGTTTTGGAGCATCATTAATCTCAATTTTTGCTAGATTGGGTGGAGGTATTTTTACAAAAGGAGCTGATGTAGGAGCTGACCTTGTTGGTAAAGTAGAGGCAGGTATCCCTGAAGATGATCCACGTAATCCTGCAGTGATAGCCGATAACGTAGGTGATAACGTTGGCGATTGTGCTGGTATGGCTGCTGACTTATTCGAAACTTATGTAGTTACAGTAGTTGCCACAATGGTACTTTCTTCAATATTTTTTTCTGACCTTTCTTCTATGATGATGTACCCGCTAGCCATTGCTGGTGTTTGTACCTTGGCGAGTATTGTGGGAACATATTTTGTGAGGTTAGGTAAAAGTGAAAATATTATGGCTGCATTGTATAAAGGGTTTGCAGTTTCTGCAATTTTATCAGCTTTACTTTTATATTTTATAACTGATCATGTGATAGGTTTAGGTTCAGTTTTCACTGTTGATAATAAATCATTTACTGGAATGTCTCTTTTTTATTGTGGTTTATTAGGTTTGATCATAACTGGTTTAATTATTTGGGTTACTGAATATTATACAGGAACTAATTATAGACCTGTGCAAAGTATTGCTCAAGCTTCAACCACTGGTCATGGGACAAATGTTATACAAGGTCTTGCAATAAGTTTAGAGGCAACTGCGCTTCCTGCAATTATAATTGTAGCAGGTATAATAATTACTCATTCACTTGCTGGATTATTTGGAATAGCAATTGCTGTAACAACAATGCTAGCATTAGCAGGAATGGTTGTAGCGCTTGATGCATATGGTCCGGTTACAGATAATGCTGGAGGAATTGCGGAAATGTCAGAATTAGATGATAATGTTAGAAAAACTACTGACGCTTTAGATTCAGTTGGAAATACAACTAAAGCTGTAACAAAAGGATATGCTATTGGTTCTGCAGGATTAGGAGCACTTGTATTATTTGCTGCTTACACAGAAGATCTTGAGTATTTTGCAAAAGATCCTAACAGCCCTTTGTCTTATGAAAAAATTGGACACGTTACTTTTGATTTATCAAATCCATATGTTGTAGTCGGTTTATTGCTAGGTGGATTGTTACCGTTTCTATTTGGAGCAATGAGCATGACAGCTGTAGGAAGAGCTGCAGGATCAGTGGTTGTTGAAGTTAGAAGGCAATTTAAGGAAATACCAGGAATCATGGAAGGTACAGGGAAACCAGAGTATGGTAAATGTGTTGATATCTTAACGAAATCAGCGATTAGAGAAATGATAATTCCATCTATGTTACCTGTATTGTCACCGATCGTAGTATACTTTGCAATATTATTAATAGCTGGTCAAGCTGCTGCACTATCATGTCTAGGCGCATTATTACTAGGTGTAATTATAACTGGATTATTTGTAGCAATTAGTATGACAGCTGGCGGTGGGGCTTGGGATAATGCAAAAAAATATATTGAAGATGGTAATCATGGAGGAAAAGGAAGTGAGGCACATAAAGCTGCAGTGACCGGAGATACTGTAGGCGACCCTTATAAAGATACAGCTGGTCCAGCTGTAAACCCGATGATTAAGATTACAAATATTGTAGCCTTACTTCTTTTAGCCGCAATAGCTCATTAAATAATTTAATTAGTGTTAGGGACTTTTTGAGTCCCTACACCACCAAATATTTTTTCAATTAAGCCTCTTTGGATAATTTGATTAGTTGTTCTTATATTATTAATTTTTGTTTTTTGTAATTCATTAAGATTTAATACTTTTTTTTCAACCACATTATCATTTTGATCAAACTCAAAGACAAAAATATAACTATATTCTTTCTTTTTTGAAAAAAAATTATTTTCTTTTGTTTTTTCAGAATAGTAAAAATATTTATTTTCAATTGGATCAATATAGCTAGGTTGGCCAAAGTTTTTTACTAGGGCGTTTTTATTAGAAATATTTAAATTATTTAAATTTTTTTGATCGATTATTTTACCTGAATAAGTTAAATTAGGTTGTGAGCAACTTATGATTGCAAAGATTAAATTAATCAATAAAAATAATTTAAAAATTTTCACCATATGTTTTTACAGTATTTTAAAATAAAAAGAAATAATTACAAAAAACAAACCTTATCTATTTATCAAGAAATAGTAAATCACTCAAATCATTTTATTAAAAATAGCTTAAATGATAAAGATTTTAATTTTGATGAAGTGTTCGAAATCTTTTCTATAATAACAGTTTTTTATCTTAAAAAACTAAAAGATAAAAATACCCAAATAAATAAAGCAATAAGTCAAAGTATTATTGATATTTTTATAAAAGATTTAGATCAAAACTTTAGAGAAAAAGGAATTGGAGATATGTCAATTGGAAAATATGTTAAAAAATATGTTAAAAAATTTTATTATAGATTGAAGATATTGGATAAGATTTTAAAAAAAAATGCAGATATTAATTTTGATAATTATATACAAAAATTTGGAATCTCAAATTATGGAAATACTAAGAAAATAGCCAAAGATCTCCAAATTTTATATAACCACATAGTTATTGATAAACTATAATAATTTATTAATAATGACTATTTTTTCTTGCAATATATCTAGATTTGTCTAATTGGAAAATTATATGGCTGTACCAAAAAGAAAAACATCTCCATCAAAGAGAAATATGAGAAGATCTCATGATTCTTTAATTAAATTAAATATCGTTGAGGATAAAGAATCCGGAGAACCTAGAATGTCACATAGAATTGATAAATCTACTGGAATGTATAATGGTCGTCAAATTTTAAAACAAAAAACAAAATCAAAAGCCTAAATTTAATGTCCAACAGACAAATAACCATTGCTGTTGATGCAATGGGTGGAGAGAATAGCCCTTTTAAAATACTCAAGGGATCAGAAATTTTTTTAACGTATAATAAAAATGTAAATTTATTATTTTTTGGTAATAGTAAAAAAATTGAAGATATAATTAAAAAAAATAATCTTAATTTATCAAATTATGAGATTATTGATTGTTTAGAAAATGTTTCTGATGATGATAAACCAAATACTATTCTTAGATCTCGCAAAGACAGTAGTATTTATAAAGGTTTAAAATTTGTTAAAGATCATCCTAACTCAGGTTTTGTTTCAGCAGGAAATACAGCTGCATTAATGATTTTGTCTAGATTAATATTGGGAATGATACCAGGCGTTGATAGGCCAGCAATTTGCTCTGATATACCTAATAGAAAATCATTTACATTAATGTTAGATTTAGGGGCAAATGTTTTAGTTGATGCATCCAATTTGTTTCAATTTGCTCTTATGGGTTACTCATATTTTTCTGTTATTGAACCACAAAGAATTCCAAAAATTGGTATTATTAATATTGGAACAGAAAACAATAAAGGTTTAGAATTTTTACAAGAAGCGCATGAAATATTATCTAATAGTTTTTTAAAAAATAATTTTGTTGGTTTTATAGAACCCAATAATATAACTTCAGGTGATTGTGATATAATACTTTCAGATGGTTACACAGGGAATATTATTTTAAAGACTGCTGAAGGACTTTCTGATTTTATAACAACTAATTTAAAAAATATATTTAAAAAATCTTATAAAAATAAAATTGCATTTAAATTATTAGAAAATGATTTAAAAATATTTAAAGATAAAATAAATCCAGACAAATATAATGGAGCAACTTTAATTGGATTAAATGGTATATCTATCAAAAGTCATGGAAGGGCCTCACCTTATGCTTTTAATTTTGCCCTTAATAAATGTTTTAATATTATAAATAATGATTTAAATGAAAAGATTATTCAAAATTTTAGAAATTTATGACTTCATTAGATAATATAACCAGATTTCACATTGCTGAGTCAATTCATAATGAATTTGGATTACCAAAAAAAGACTGCATTGATTTTGTAAGCGATATTATCAATATTGTAATTGAAGGATTGAAAAATTCCGATAAGGTAAAAATACATAATTTCGGTACATTTATTGTTAGACATAAAAAAAGTAGAATTGGAAGAAATCCAAAAACTAAAAAAGAAGTAATGATTGATGAGAGAAAAGTTATATCTTTTAAAGCTAGTAAAAATGTTCTTAAATATTTAAATTCATTTGATGGAAAATAATAAGCAATATTTTAATATAAAAGAAGTGTCCAATATACTTAATCTTAAGGAGCATGTTATTAGGCACTGGGATTCTATTGATCCAAACACTAAACGATTAAGAATAGATGGTTTATCAATGAGAACAAAGGGCGGAACTAGGTATTTTAATAAAAATCATATCAAAAAATTATCTATTATTAAAAATATTTTATTTGAAGAGGGTAAACACAATTATTCTCTTGACCTTGTGAAAAAAATTTTATCCTCAAAAAAAATGGAAAAACAATTTATTGATGACAGTAATACGGCAGATAAGCACAAAGTCATTAAAACAAATGATAATAATGTAAAATTAAAAAATATTATAAAAAATCTAAAAATTTTAATTTCCTAATAATATATATAAATCAATTATTTAAATTATTAATTTAAAAGTTTTTTATTTATTTTACTTGTAATTTTTACTATTTAAAAATCATATTTTTTGCGTATAAGTCAATAATCAAAACAAGGAGTATTTTTTATGGATCATAGTTTTTTAAGTGGTTCTGATTTTGTTGGAATTACCTTCTGGATAGTATCTGTAGCTATGTGGGCTGCTACAATTTTCTTTTTTTATGAAGGAATGAGGGTATCTGGCAAATGGAGAACCTCAATGGTTGTTGCAGGTTTAATTACATTTATAGCTGCTGTTCATTACATGTATATGAGAGAATATTGGGTAGAAATGGGAGAATCTCCTGTTGTTTACAGATATATTGATTGGGTATTAACGGTTCCATTGCAAATGGTTGAGTTTTATTTGATTTTAATTGCTGCTGGAGCTGCAGTATCAGTAGGATCGTTTTGGAGACTTCTTGTTGGTACTTTGGTTATGGTTATAGGTGGTTATCTTGGAGAGGCAGGAATGATTCCTGTCCTATTAGGATTTATCATAGGTATGATTGGTTGGGCTGTTATCATCTGGGAAATTTTCAGAGGAGAGGCAAGTCAAGCAGCATCTTCAAACCAATCTGTCTCTTCTGCTTTCAATGCAATGAGATTAATTGTTTTAGTAGGCTGGGCTATTTACCCACTAGGGTATGTATTCGGTCTTATGATGGAAACAGTTGATATAAATACTTTAAACTGGGTATATAATTTAGCAGATTTTGTTAACAAAATTTTATTTGGTCTAATAATTTGGAATGCAGCTGTTAAAGATTCAGCTTCAGCTTAAATTTTATATAAATTATTAATACTAACCCTCCTAAAAGGAGGGTTTTTTTATTATTATATTGACTTAAATTTGTCTAATATGTAAGTGGAGCCCCAAAATGAAAACTTTTAGCTTAAAAAAAGAAGAGATAAAAAAAGAGTGGATTTTAATTGATGCAAAAGATGCTGTATTAGGTAGACTTGCTGTATTTTCTGCTAATGTATTAAGAGGTAAAAATAAGCCTAATTATACCCCAAATCAAGACTGTGGAGATAATTTGATTATTATAAATTCAGATTATGTCCATTTAACTGGGAAAAAAGCTAAAGATAAAATTTACTACCGACATACGGGATACCCAGGTGGAATAAAAGAAACTAACCCAGAAAAAATGAAAGCTAAAGACAAATCTAATGAAATAATTAAATTAGCTATTAAAAGAATGATACCTTCAGGTCCTCTTGGAAAAAAACAATTATCAAACTGTAAAATTTATTCTGGAGAAAAGCATTCACATGAAGCGCAACAACCAAAAAAAGTTGATTTTATTAAATTAAATGAAAAGAATTTTAAAAGATAATTATGGATAACTTAGAAAACAACCCTGAAAATATTAGTGAAATAAAACTTGATAATAAAGATAGAGTTTATGCAACTGGTAAGAGAAAAAATTCAATTGCTAGAGTATGGTTAAAGCGAGGTGACGGTAAGATTTCAGTTAATGGTAAAACTTTAGACAAATATTTTGCAAGACCTGTTTTACAAATGATAGTTAATCAGCCACTAAATGTTGTAGATGGAGAAGGTGGTTATGAGATTATGGCAACTGTTAAAGGTGGAGGCCTATCTGGTCAGGCTGGAGCAATAAGACATGGAATAAGCAAAGCTTTGAGTATTTATGATACATCTTTTAGACCATCACTTAAAAAAGTTGGTTTTATTACAAGAGACTCAAGAGTTGTTGAAAGAAAAAAAGCTGGTTTGGCTAAAGCAAGAAGAAGTTACCAATTCTCTAAAAGATAATTTTATTATGACAAGAAAAGTATCAGTAGCCATACTGGGCTCAACTGGCTTTGTTGGTATAGAACTAGTTAAAATATTATCAAACCATCCGAATGTTAATATTGTTTTTTTTGGAACAGAAAACAACCCTAATACACTGCTTAAAGATATCGATCCTAGAATAAGTCTTCAAAATAATCCTTCAACTGAATTAAATATAAACTTTGATTACTCTTTAGCTGATACAGTTTTTCTTGCACTCCCTCATGGAGTTTCAAACAAATATGTAAAATCATTTTACAATAAACTTCAAATAATAGATTTATCCGCAGATTTTAGACTAGACGATATAAATATGTATAAGATTAATTATGATGAAATGCATTCTGCTCCAAATCTATTAAATAAGTTCATTTATGGACTTCCAGAAATTAATAAAAATATATTGAATAATAAAAATAATATTGCAGTTCCTGGCTGTTATCCAACATCTGTATTAATCCCATTAATCCCTCTATTAAAAAACAATATAATTGATTCAAAGAATATCATAATAGATTCTAAATCTGGTTACAGCGGAGCTGGCAAAAAATTTAATATAAGTAATATAAAAAATTCAGAAGATCTCAATTTTTACAATTACAATACTAATTCTCATCGACATATTTGTGAAATTAAACAAGAATTAAATAAAAATACTACACAAACTGAAGTTTTATTTTCATTCAATCCTCATATTTTACCAAATTTTAGAGGCATGATGTCAACTATATACTGTGATTTGTTATCAGGAATAAACAAAAATGATGTAATAAATTGTTTTAATGATATGGCAAATAACAATCAATTTATAAAATTCATACAAAATGATCAAAGGGCAGATTTTTTCTCCATTCAAAATACTAATAATTGCGTATTAAAAATATTCGATCATTATGATAACACTAAAGTTATTATAGTAAGTTTAATTGACAATCTTATTAAGGGAGCCGCAGGACAAGCAGTACAATGCTTTAATTTAAGCCAGGGTTTTGATGAATCTTTAGCTTTAACAAAATGAAATTATTCATTATTTTAATAATTATAACTTTATATTCATGCAGTTATCCAGATATAGACTCAGTACCAAATTTTAAAGATTTAAAATTATCTAAAGAGGAATTATTTGATTTGTGTCAATTATCATCAAATGATAAAAAAGACATAGATACCTGTATAGAAGATAAATTAAAAAACTGATGAAAAATTTAAACATATGTATTGCTGGCTTAGGAAATGTAGGTTCTGCTGTAGTAAGTGTAATAGAAAAAAATTCTCAATACATAAAAAATAAATCTAATTTAACTATTAATATAATAGGTTTATCCGCAAAAAATAAAGATAAAGATAGAAACTTTAATGTTAGAGATTACAAATGGATTGATAACCCAATGGATTTGTTAAATATTAACGATTCAAAACCAGATATTTTAATTGAACTAATAGGTTACGAAAAAGGTTTAAGTTATGAATTAGTAAAAACTGCATTAAACCAAAAAATTAATGTTGTTACTGGCAATAAAGCTATGTTAGCTATGTATGGACAAGAACTTTTTAGAATTGCAGATCAAAATCAAGTATCTTTACTTTTTGAAGCAGCAGTTGCTGGAGGTATTCCAATAATTAAGACTCTAAAAAATAATATTTTTTTAAATAAGGTTAAAAAAATATCAGGTATTCTTAATGGAACAACAAATTATATTCTTACAACTATGGAAACTCAAAATAAATCTTTTGATGATGTTCTGGATGACGCAAAAAAAAGAGGCTTTACTTCTGATAATGAGTCTAAATTAGATATAGGGGGGTATGATGCTGCACATAAAATTACATTACTCAGCACTATTGCATTTGGAGGAAATATAGATTTTAATTTAAATCAAGTAGAAGGAATAGAAAAGATAACTATAGAAGATATCAATTTTGTTAAGCATCTAGGTTTTAGAATAAAACTAATATCTGAGAGTTTCTTGATTGATAATATGATATGTAGCTCTACTAAACCAAAATTAATACCATTAGATAAACCTTTGGCAAATGTAGATGGCGCATTAAACGCAATTAATGTTGAAACAGATCAGCTGGAAAATTTATATCTTGAAGGAGAGGGTGCGGGTGGATTAGCTACTGCCAGTTCTATCTTGTCTGATATATTTGAAATTTCAAATAATTCTAATTTTAGATCTATAGGTTACAATATTAATGATTTAAAAAATTATCAAAAATTTGACTCATCAAATTTAGAATCTAAATTTTATTTAAGATTAAGAGTAAAGGACCAACCAGGCGTTTTATCAAAAATAACTGCTTACTTAAACGACTCAAATATCTCTGTTGAAAAAATTCTTCAAACTCCGGATAAAAAAGAAAATAATATACCTATTTTAATTATAACTCATAAAATAAAAACTTCAGAGCTACTTAATTCAGTAAATAAAATCTCTGATCTTGAGTTTGTTAATGAAAATATATCTATAATTCCAATTGAATAACGAAATACATAAAATTGAGCACACAAGCTCATTATTAAACAAAAAATGGAAATTAATTGATTACGATGAAAGAAATGCATCTTATTTATCTCAAAAATTTAAATTATCGACATTTGTTGGTAAACTTTTATCAATAAGACAAATAAAGGAAGAGAATATAGATTTTTATTTAAGCCCAGATATCAATCAACATATTCCAAACCCAAATAATATCAAAGATATGACTCTTGCTACTTTAAGAGTTGTTGAGGCAATAAAAAAAAATCAAAAAATTGGAATAATTGCAGATTATGATGTTGATGGATCAACTTCAGCATCTATTTTATATAAATTTTTAAAAAATTATAATTCTTCTATAATTTTAAAAATTCCTAATAGATTAGTTGATGGTTATGGCCCAAATTTAAAAATTATGAGAGAAATGCAATTACAAAATATTGATTTATTATTTACTTTAGACTGTGGAACCACTTCAAATAACATTATTGATAATGAAGAATTTAAAAAAATTGATGTTATCGTTATTGATCATCATTTAGCTGAGCATGAATTACCAAATGTGCACTCGATTATTAATCCAAATAGATTCGAAGATAAAAGTGATTACAAGCATATGGCAGCTGTAGGTGTCACATTTTTATTTTTAATGTCATTAAGAAAAGAATTAAGAAATCATAGTATATTTAATAATAAAAAAGAACCAAACCTTTTGTCCTATTTAGATTTAGTGGCCTTGGGTACTGTATGTGATGTTGTGGAGTTAAGGGAATTTAATAGATTATTCGTTTTAAAAGGCTTGGAGCTTATTCATAAAAGATATCATAAAGGTATTTCTAAATTAATAGATAATTCTAAACTTAATACGCCTCCATCTTCTCAAGATCTAGGTTACATTGTTGGACCCCAAATTAATGCTGCGAGTAGAATTGATGACTCATCATTGGCTTCAAAACTTTTAATTACAAATGATCCTGAGCAAATTGAAAAAATTAGTAGAAAACTATTTCTGCTTAATGAAAAAAGAAAACTAATTCAGAGTAAAATTTTAGAATTAGCAAATGAACAAGCTGAAATTCAGAAAAATTCTAAATATATTTTAGTTTATGGAGAAAATTGGCATCAAGGCGTTCTAGGGATAGTAGCTAGCAAATTATTAGATTTATACAATAAACCAGTTATAGTTTTGTCTTTTCTTAATAATTATGGTGTTGGCTCAGCTAGATCAATAGAAGGGGTTGATCTAGGTAATATTATTTTAAATGCAAAAAACAAAGGTATAATTTCAGAAGGAGGTGGTCATGCGATGGCCGCTGGGATTAAATTAAATTATCAAGAGCTAGAAAATTTTAAATTTTTTCTTGATGAAAGTTTTAAGCAATATCATGAAAATATTTTTAAAAAAATAATTAATTTTGATTTAATTATTTCGATCAATGATATTAATAATAGTTTATTAGAATCTTTAGAAAAACTTGAACCTTACGGTAAGGGCAATCATGAGCCATACTTCATTATTAATGATTTAAAAATTGATTCAATAAAAATTATTAAAAATAAACATATTTTAATTTTTTTTGTAAATGATGTGGGTAATAATATTAAAGGAATTTGTTTTAATTCCAAAGGAACAATCTTAGGTGAATATTTAGAAAAGTTTAATCAATATAAATTTTATTTTGGATGTAGTATTATCTCAGATAAATTTTCTAGAGATACAAGACCTCAATTAATTATAAAAGATATTATGAAAATTGATTAAATAATTTGAAAAATCAAGTTTAATATGTATATAACCTTTCAGAAGACCCCTTCGTCTATCGGTTAGGACATCAGGTTTTCATCCTGAAAAGAGGAGTTCGATTCTCCTAGGGGTCGCCAATTATGGCTCTAATATTATTGAGCCAAAACTTTCTCTAGATTGCAGTGTTCTATGAGCCTCACCCGCATTATTTAATTTAAATTTTTTATAAATATTTGCTTTAACATCTCCATTTTTCATTTTTTCAAATAAATTGTTTGCACAATTTAAAAGTTCTTCTCGATTAAGTGTATAACCCATAAGACTTGGTCTAGTATAAAATAAGCTTTTAGGATTAAAAGTTTTATGCATATCTAATTTTTCTATCATTCCGGATGATTGACCAAAAGATACCATTAGACCTCTTGTTGAAAGTGATTTTATTGATTCATCAAAAGTATCTTTACCAACACCATCATAGACAACTGGAACACCTTTATTATTTGTAATTTCCATTACCTTATCTGAAACTTTTTCTTCTGTATAATTTACAGTAAACTCACAACCATGTTCTTTTGCTAATGCAGCTTTTTCTTTTGTACTTACTGTCCCAATCATTTTGCTCCCAACTGATTTTGCCCATTGACAAGCGATAAGACCTACACCTCCAGCCGCAGCATGAAACAGAATAATTTCCTTATTTTTAATTTTATATAATCTTTCAAATAGATATTCCACTGTCATACCTTGTAAAAGAATTGAAGCTACTTCATCATCTTTTAAAAAATCAGGAATAGCTATTAATTTTTCTTCAGGGAAATCTCTTATTTCACAATATGCTCCTATTGGAGGAGTTGCATAGGCTACTCTGTCCCCGACTTTAAATTTTGTAACTGCATTTCCAATTTCAATAATTTCACCTGTTGCTTCCATACCAAGGCATACAGGTAATTCAGATGGAAGTGGATAGATACCAGATCGATGATAAGTATCTATATAGTTAAGACCAATAGCCGTATGCCTAATTCTTACTTCCTTATCTTTAATAATTTTTGGTAAACTATATTCCTCATAATCTAAAACTTCTGGACCACCTAATTTTGAAATTACTATTTTTTTTGGCATAAATTAATTAATTTTTATTTCTTTATATATATTTTCAAACTCTTTTAGGCAATCAGGATTTGCTAGTGTATTTTTACTTCTAACATCTATGCCATTTATAATCTTTTTAATTGTTAGCTCAACAATCTTCCCACTTTTTGTTTTAGGAATATCTTTAACCTGAAAGATTCTTCTTGGAACATGCTTAGGCGAAAGGTTAGATTTAATTTCAAACTTAATAAATTTTATTAAATCCTCATTCAAATTAAATTGATGTTGCATCTTAATAAATAAAATAACTTCTGTGTCATTGTACAAGATATGTTCAACAGCTACACATTCAATAATATTATCAATATTTTCAACAACTCTATATAATTCTGCTGTTCCAAATCTAACACCACCAGCATTTAATGTGGCATCTGATCTTCCATAAATTATATAACCATTATTTTTTGTTTTTTCACAAAAATCTCCATGATGCCAAACATTTTTATATTTCTTAAAATAGGCATCTAAATATTTTTTATTGCCTTTATCATTCCAAAAATAAATTGGCTTAGAAGGAAATGGGGTTTTACAAACTAACTCACCTTTTTTCTTTTTTATTGAATTACCTTTTTCATCAAAAATATCTACATCCATTCCTAAGCCAGCGCATTGAATTTCTCCAGAATATATATCCATATTTGGGTTTCCAATGACAAAACAAGAAACAATATCAGTTCCACCACTGATAGACGCTAAATGTAAGTCATTTTTAATATTGCAGTAAACATAATCAAAGGATTCTTGTACTAGAGGAGAACCAGTTGAAGTCATTGTTTTAAGTTTTGATAATTTATATTTATCTTTAATTATAATTTTGTTTTGTTTTAAATAATCAATATATTTTGCACCTGTGCCAAAAAAAGTAATTTTTTCTTTTTCCACAATATCAAATAGATATTCATTATATGGAATAAATGGAGAGCCATCATATAATACAATTGCAGTTTTAGAAGCTAAACTAGAAACGAGCCAATTCCACATCATCCAACCACAAGTAGTAAAATAAAAAACTTTATCATTTTCTCTTATATCTAAATGTAGTTGATGTTCTTTTTTATGCTGTATTAATGAACCTCCAGCACCATGAACGATACATTTAGGAACACCTGTAGTACCACTTGAATATAAAATATAAAGAGGATGGTTAAAATTATATTTTTCAAATCTTTCGTATTTATCTTTGCTTTTTAATATTTCATTCCAATTTTTATATTTAAAATCTTCAATTAAAATTTTATCTTCTCCATAAGGAACAATAATTATATTTTCAATTGAGATTATTTCTTTAATAATAGATTCGATATATTTTAAAGTATTAATCTTTTTATTATTGTAAAAATAATGATCAGTAATTATTAAAACTTTTGGTTTAATTTGTTTAAATCTATCTATTATAGCTCTTGGCCCAAAATCAGATGAACAAGACGACCAAACAGCACCTATTTGAGCACAAGCTAAAAAAGCTTGCACTGTTTCAGGCATATTTGGAAGGACAGCCGCTATTCTATCTTTTTTTTTTATATTAATACTTTTAAAATAATGTGAAATTTTAAATACATTTGACCTTAATTGTTTCCAGCTTACTCGTTTTGAAATTTTTTGTTCATTATAAAATATTATAGCATCATCATCATTATTATTTTGAAGACAATTTTCAGCATAATTTAAAA
>JBJKYR010000061.1:0-24538 GCA_045560945.1 Alphaproteobacteria bacterium
TGACACACTTTTTTCAAGATTAACAAATACTTGGGATACTTGTATAAATTATGCAGCTGATAAAGGTATTTATGTAACGTGGGGAATTTGAACCAGGTTTTGCATTCAATAAACCTTCTTATGTTCTAAAAGTTCTTGATAAATTAAAGCATGATAATTTTGGACTTATGTATGATACATGCCATGGACAAATGCTTGGTGTAATTGGAGCTAGGCAACAAGGTGAAAAAGAACTTGTTAAAGATCAGATTGAATTAATTAATAAATTTAGTGGAAGAATAAATCACATACATTTAATTGATTCAGATAATACTTGTCACAAAGATGCCGATGGAAATGATGAAACTAGTGCGCATCCTCCATTTGGAGATGGTATTCTGGATTTTGATCAAATTGTTCCAGTTCTTGCAAAAGAAAATGTTGGACATGATTGGTGGACAGTTGATCTTTGTTTTTGGCCTGAAGCTTGGGATGCGACTGAAAAGTGTAAAACCGCTCTTGATAGTCTTGTCTCAAAATATGGTTAAATTTAATTTCCAAATAAATGAATAATATTGAATTAAAAAATAAAATAGCAGTTGTTACAGGAGCTTCTCAAGGGTTTGGTTATGCAATAGCAAAAAGATTAATAGAATCTGGAGCAAAAGTAATTAATATTGATAAAGATCCTGAAGCAACGGTTGAGGCGGTAAACAGAGGAGAATTTGTTTTTTCAGATATTTTTGAAATTGATATTACTGATTATGAAGTAGTAGAAAAGACAATCAAAAAGATTATTGATAAATATAAAAATATAGATATTTTTTGTAAATAATGCAGGTATTGCTGGACCTTCTTTTAAAACATGGGAATATCCTTCAAAAGACTGGAGTAAAGTAATCAATATAGATTTAAATGGAACATTTAATTGTTGCAAATCAGTTACACCTTATATGATAAAAAATAATTATGGAAGAATTGTAAATATTGCAAGTATTGCAGGTAAAGAAGGCAACCCAAATGCTTCTGCCTATAGTGCGGCTAAAGCTGGCGTTATTGCTCTAACAAAATCCCTTGGTAAGGAATTAGCTGATTATAATATTTCAGTTAATTGTGTAACACCTGCTGCTGCAAAAACTAAAATTTTTGATCAAATTAGTGAGGAACATATTAACTATATGCTATCGAAAATACCAAGAAAAAGATTTCTCAAAGTTGATGAATTAGCTTCATTAGTTTCATGGATGGTTTCTGAAGAAAACTCTTTTACTACTGGTGGTGTGTTTGATATAAGTGGCGGAAGAGCTACTTATTAATTATGCCTTATTTAGAATTAAAAAATATTACGAAGAAATATGATAAATTAGTTGCAGTAGATGAATTAGATTTTTCTGTTGAAAAAAATGAGTTTGCTGTTTTATTTGGTTCTTCTGCTGCGGGTAAAACAACAACTCTTCGTTGTATATCTGGCTTAGAAAAAATTGAAAACGGAGAAGTTTGGTTTAATAATAATGACTTTACCAATGCACCTATTCAAGGAAGAGAAATGGCAATGGTTTTTCAAACTTTTGCTCTTTATCCTCATTTAACAACTGAAGAAAATTTAGCATATCCATTAAAGAAGAAAAAAATAGATAAAAGTGAGATGTTGAAAAGGATTTCAGAAATATCTGAAATGTTGAGAATTGGTCACGCATTAAAAAGAAAACCTGATACATTATCTGGTGGTGAACAACAAAGATTAGCAATTGGTAGGGCTTTAATTCAACAACCAAAACTATTACTTTTAGATGAACCTCTTGCAAATCTTGATGCGAAATTAAGACACGATACTAGGGCAGAACTTAAAAGACTGCAAAGAGATTTAAACATGACAATGGTTTATGCAACTCCAGATCAATTAGAGGCATTAACAATGGGTGACAATATAACAATAATAAAAGATGGTAAATTTATTCAAAAAGGAACACCGGATGAACTATATCAAAATCCGAAAAATCTTTACGTAGGCAAAATGATTGGTTCTCCTGAAATGAATTTAATAAATGCAAAAATAGTAAATAATCAAATTGAATTACCATTTGGAAATGTTTCAACAAATAAAAATAAAAAAATTAATTCTGATTTTGTTTCAACAGATTTAATTTTTGGAATAAGACCTAATGATATTACAATTTCTAGTGAACAAGAAAATTATGATGCTAAAATCTTTTTAAAAGAACCTCTTGGAGATGTTACTATTTTAGATCTATCTATTAAAGATACTAAATTAAAAATGATCTTACCTGAAGAAGAAGCTATAAATTATAATACTGGGCAAAATATTAAAATTAGTTTTAACATCAACAACTCATATTTATTTACGAGTGATACAGGTGTAAGTGCTTTAAATTAAATAAAAAATTAATATTCTTCTCTTTCATCAAAAAGATTCTTAAGGGATCTAGTTTCATCATAAAAAAAATTTTCAAATGATTTAATTAATTGTGGTGATGGTATTAAACCAACTTTCCTTCTGTCTTTTTTTGATTTTTCTTCAAAAATAATCTGACGCTTAATTGACTCATTAATATATTTTAATATTGTAATATGTGAAACTTGAATTTTATGAATTAAATCACTTTTAGTTATAATCTCTTTTTCATAATAAGCATAAAGTATATTTAACAAAAAAAGCCAATGAATTCTTGATCTACGAAAGTAATTTATAGTATCATTTTTTTCATCTTGAGATTCATCAAAATGTTTTATTTTCCTTTTCAAATACTTTTTTTATAGTGTCTTCAAGCATCTCTTAAATTTATAAATTATTAAAAAAAAATAGTTTTTTTTATAATATATATAAAGATTCTTTATATTTATCATAGAATTTTCTGATTTAGTATATTTAAGAATATAATAACTGGGAGGTAAAATGTTAAATTTAACAAAAAAAATCCTTCTTGCATTCTTGGCATCTATTATTTTTTCAATAGGTGTTTCAAAAACTGTTAATGCAAAAACAGTTGAAATTATTATGGCGGCACCTGATTGGCCACCAACACGTTTCATGCAAGAGTATTTTAATTCAAGCTTTCCTCAGGAAGGTGATACTGAGATAAAGTTAACATTAGATTTTATTCCGTGGGATAATTTCTATACAAACGTAGCTGCATCCCTCACATCCGGTGAGCAAAAATATTCAATGATTGTGTCTGATAGTCAATGGCTTGGTGCATTTATTGAAGGTGGTTACTTTCAAAAATTAAATAAATACATTGATGCGGATCCTGAACTTCAAGCAATTTTTGATGATATGCATCAAGGTTATAAAGAAGGTTACACTACTTATCCTTATAAGAGTGAAAACTATTATGGTTTCCCTCAATTTCCTGATAACTATGTAAACTTCTATAGAACTGATATTTTCTGTAACCCTGATGAAAATGCTGCTTTTAGAGCTAAGTACGGAAAAAAACTTCCATGTACTTATGCTGACTGGGAGATAGTAGTTTTGGGATGATATTTTTGATATCAATGAATTCTTAACTCGTAAAAAAGGTGAGATGATGGCTGGTAAGCCACTTGAAGATGATATGTTCGGTGTAACTTATCAGGCTGGTAAAGCTTATGATTTCTCTTCAATGCAAATAAATGGTTTCTTCTGGCAATATGGTGGAGACATTTGGAGAGAAGATCAACAACCTGATGCACAAGCTGTAGGAGTTGTTAATTCAGATATTAACGTTGCAGCATTGACTAAATATCTTGATTTGCTTGATACAATGCATCCTTCACATAGAACAGGTGGAATGGGTATATTTGAAATGCAAGCTTTGTATTTAGAAGGTAAAATTGCTTCAATGATTAACTGGGTTGGTTTGGGTGCTCCAGTAGTTGATCCAAATTTATCAAAAGTTAATGATATAACTGGATATGCTCGTCAACCAGGTACAATGCAGGATGATGGTACGATATCTCGTTGGGCAAATCTTGGTGGTCAACCATTTGTTTTGACTACTTGGATGACTCAAGAAGAGATTGATGCTTCATTTAAAATTATTAAATGGTGGCTGTCATATGACGTACAAATTGAAGCAGTTAAAGCTGGTGGGCAAAGTTGTATGAAGAGTATTATTTATTCTGATGGATACAATGCACTAGCACCATGGAATGCTGCTTATGTAGCAAGTATGGACTGGCAAAAAGATGTATGGCATATTCCAGAATTCTTTGAATTATTAACTCAACAACAAGAAGAGTTTGACAAAGCAATTACTGGTCAACAAGATGCAAAAACAACATTGGATAATATTGCTGAATTCCAACAAGAATTGTTGGAAGAAGTTGATAGAATTCAATAAATTTAATTTTAAAAAGCCCAATAATCTTATTGGGCTTTTTGTTTAAATTATCCTATAAAGATTAAAGATTATGAAAAGAAGTAGCGGATTTCTTGCTTGGTTTATGGATCCTAAGAGAAGAGGTCCGATGCTAATAGCACCAGCTATAACAGTATTGTTACTTGTCAACATTATTCCATTAATGTGGTCTTTTGGTTTAAGTTTTTTTAAATATAGAGCAAATACTTTAAAGCTTCCAAAGTTTAGTTGGTTTTATAGTTATGAAAAAGTTTTAACTAAAGATAATATTTGGGAGTCTCTTCAAACTACAGCTATCATAGTAGCTGGTAGTGTGGGTATGCAAATGGTTTTAGGATTTCTATTAGCTCTTTTATTCGCTTCACAATTTCCTTTAAGAAAAATTCTTCTAATGTTTGTTTTAGCTCCTATGATGCTAAGCAATGTTGCTGTAGCAATTTATTTTAAACTATTTTATGAACCTGAATTTGGTCTTTTAAGTCAATTTGTACAATCATTTATTACTGGTGAGATGTATGTTTTACTATCAACACCTGCAGGAGCACTTATAGGTGTTATTTTTGCAGATGCTTGGCAATGGACTCCATTTGTTATGTTACTTGTTTTAGCAGGTTTGGTAAGTGTGCCCAAACATTTATACGAAGCTGCTGAAATTGATAGAATGAGTTGGTGGAGAAAATTTACAACAATTACATTTCCATATGTTAGAAGTTTATTATTACTAGCAGTTTTATTTAGAACAATTGAAACAGTTAAAATTTTTGATTTAGTATTTATTTTAACTAATGGTGGACCTGGAACTGCTACTGAAACAATTGGTGTTTTAGTATATCGAACAGCATTCCAATTTTTTAGAACAAGCAATTCTGCTGCAATGGGTTATATTTTATTATTTGCAGTGATAGTATTAACTAGTTTATATTTGTACGTCATCAAGCAAAGAGAAAGTGAAGAAATATGAAAAAAAAAGCAATAGGTCAATCAGGCTGGCTTTGGACATCATTAGCAAGTGTTGTTGCTTTCATATATTTTTTTCCAGTTCTCTTTATAATTCTAACAGCTTTTAGATCAAGAAGTGATACTTTAGCCACTCCACCTAAATGGTTTTTCACCCCAACATTTGAAAACTTTTATCACATATTTTTTAGAAGTATGGCTAATAGTACGGAATATGTAGCAACAGGTTTTCATATGTATTTTTTTAATAGTATCTATATTTCAGGAATGAGCGTTTTACTTGCATTATTAATTGGTACCTTAGCTGCTTATGGATTTTCTCGCCATCCTCTTAAAGGCAATGATACCTATTTGTTTATTATTTTGACTACAAGGATGCTTCCACCAATAATAGTCATAGTACCAATTTTTCTAATCTTTAGAATTACAGGTCTGGCTGGCACATATACGGGTATTATACTTATGTATACAGCTTTTAATCTTCCGTTTTCTATTTGGATGATGAAAAGTTTCTTTGATGAATTAAATACAGAAATTGAAGATGCATCAAGAATGGACGGTGCTTCAGAAAGATCAGTTTTTTTTGGTGTTTGTATTCCTCAAGTAAAAGCAGGATTAGCAGCAACATCTGTTTTTGCCTTAATATTAACTTGGAATGAGTTTTTATTCTCACTTTTACTTACAAATAAATTAACTAGAACAATGCCACCAGCAATGGCCAGAACAATAGGAGGAGAAATAAATGTAGACTATGGACTGCTTGCTGCAATGATATGTTTATTTATAATACCAATTTTCTTAATTACGTATCTTCTTCAAAATCAACTTTTAAGAGGTGTAACCTTTGGAACAATTAAAAAATAATGTCTACAATTGAATTACAGCATTTAACTAAAGCATTTGGTGATTTAATTGCTGTAGATAATGTCTCACTTAAAGTTGAAGAAAATGAGGTACTTTGCTTATTAGGCCCTTCCGGATGTGGTAAAACAACTACTTTAAGAATGGTTGCTGGACTTGAGGTCGCAACTTCTGGAGATATATTTATTGGTAATAAAAATGTTAATAATCTTGACACACGTGATAGAAATTTAGCAATGGCTTTTCAATTTTATGCTCTTTATCCTAGTTTAACAGTGGCAGAAAATTTAGCTAATCCTCTTTTTGCAGAGAACCTATCAAGTGAAGAAGTTAAAAAAAAAATATTAGAAGTTGCTGATATTCTTCAATTAAGAGATATTGTAAATAGAAAGCCTCATCAATTAGCTGAGGGTGAAAAACAAAGAGTTGCAGTAGGAAGAGCTATTATTAGAGATCCTGAATGCTTTTTATTTGACGAACCATTAAGTAGACTAGATGTGCAATTAAGAGAACAAATGAGAGGCCAAATAAAAGAAGTTTTATCAGATTTAAAAAAAGCAACTGTTATCGTAACACATGATCAATTAGAAGCTCTTACAATGGCAACAAAAATTGCAGTTATGCGCGATGGTTTAATTGAGCAAGTGTCATCACCACATGATATTTTTGCTAAACCTAATAATACTTTTGTAGCTGGATTTATTGGAACTCCTCAAATGAATATATTAGATTGTAATATTATTGAAATTAATTCATCAATAATTAAATTAAAAATTTTAGAACAAGAAGTACAAATTGATTTTATAACTCCTTTAAGTGTAAATAAAAATGATAGTTATTTTATTGGTATTAGACCAAGGAGTTTTGAGCTTGTTGATAACAATGCTTCAGATAATTTTTCTGGCAAAGTTGATCTAATTGAAAATATGGGATCTGAAATTTTAGTTCATATAAAGATTAATGAATTTACTTTTAGGTCTGTTCAAAGTCGATCCAAAAATTTAAATGTTGGAGATACTATAAACTTAAAACCTAAAAAAGGTCAGGTACATATATTCAATAAAAATGGTGAGGTAATTAGAAATGAATAAAACAAGAGAAGGTCTGACCAAAAAACAAGCTAAAGTAGTTGAAAGAATTATAGTTGGTTTTAGTATTCTTTCATTAGTTTTTTTATTCCAACCATTTTCAATGACTTTGTATAGTATAGGTTGTATAGCAGTAGTAATTGGTGGATTGTCTTTTAATTTAGTTCCTTTATGTGTTGAGGGAGTTAAAACTTCACAGTTAATTAAAATAGGTCTAATTATATTTCTTATATTAATAGTTGTTGCTATAATAGCTATAGGTTCAGGTCATTTATACGGAATCTATTTACAGTCATCTCGTTAACTCAATTCATGTAAAGTACATGAAATATTCATTTAAAAAAAAAATAATTGCAGTAACAGGAGCTGCAAATGGAATTGGAAGAGCTGCTGCAATACTTCTCGCTAAAGAAGGAGCTACAATTATTGCTATAGACAAAGAAAAAAAATCTCTTGATAAATTAAAATTAAAATTAAAAAATAAATGTATTTTAAAAAATATTAACTGTACAAATTTAAATGAAATTAAAACTAATTTAAAAGATATTAAAATTATTGATGGTTTAGTTAATTGTGCAGGAATTGTTCATCAAGGTGATATGATGAATTGTTCTGAAAATGATTGGGATCATACATTAAATACAAATTTAACTTCTGTATTCTATATATCTCAATATTTTATGAAAATTTTTTTAAAAAGAAAAAAAGGATCTATAGTTAATATATCATCTGTGGCCTCTTCAATAAAGGGGGTTAAGAGAAGATTCGCTTACTCAACATCAAAAGCTGGTATAATAGGTTTAACAAAATCTATTGCTGTAGATTATGCTAAAAAAGGTATAAGATGTAATGTTATATGCCCAGGTACTGTTGACACACCTACTTGGAGAAAAAGAGTTTTAAGTGCTTATAACCCTTCTCAAGCTAGAAAAGACTTTAATTCTAGACAAATTATTGGACGTGTAGCTAAACCCGAAGAAATATCTGATCTTATTCTTTTTTTATTAAGCGATAGATCATCATTCGTAACTGGCTCTATTTATAATATAGATGGTGGTATGAGTCTTTAATGAATGGAGCAAAAATATTTGATTCAATAAGAAATATTGAAATAACAATTAATAATCATAAGGAGGAAATAGAAAAATTAGATCAAGAAATTGGTGATGGTGATCATATATTCAATATTTTAAGAGGTTTACAAGAATTATTAAATTTAAAAGATAAATTAGTAGACGAAACTTCAGATCAAATATTCAAACAATTAGGAATGAAAATAATGACAACAGTAGGAGGATCGTCAGGTGCATTATTTGCTACTTTATTAATAGGAATGTCAAAAAAATTTAATCCTGAACTGAATGATTTAAATAATTTATCTGAAATGTTTTATGAAGGAGTTGAATCAATGAAAAAAAGAGGTAAGTCAGATATAGGTGAAAAAACAATGTTAGATGTATTAATTCCTGTCTCTAAAACCTTAATCAATCTAAAAGATGAATCAAATATTAGCAAAGTTGCTGAAAAAATAATTCTTGTAGCAAAAGATGGAATGTTATCAACTAAGGATATTATTGCAACTAAAGGTAGAGCATCATTTTTAGGTGAAAGAGCTAAAGGACATATAGATCCTGGTGCTAGATCATCTCAACTTGCTATTGAAGCAATCTGTAATCAGTTTATAAATAATTAGTATGAAAAAATTTGTGAATGAAGTAGATAATATTTTATCAGAGAGTTTAATAGGCTTTGGTAAGGCTCATTCTGATATAATTAATGTAAATTTATCACCTGATTTTGTATCTAGAAAAAATAAACCCAATAAAGACAAAGTTTCTTTAATTTCTGGAGGTGGATCTGGTCATGAACCTTTACATGGTGGTTTCGTAGGTTATGGTATGTTAGATGCTGCTTGCCCTGGTCAAGTATTTAGTGCTCCTACACCTGATCAAATGGAAGCAGCCTCAAATGAAGTTTATCATAATAAAGGAATACTATTTATAGTTAAAAATTACTCTGGTGACATTATGAATTTTGAAATGGCGGCAGATATGATTGACCACGCAAACCAAACAGTTATAGTTAATGATGATGTAGCTGTTGAAGATTCTACATATACAACAGGAAGAAGGGGAGTTGCTGGGACTATGATTGTTGAAAAGACCATTGGTAGTTTAGCTGAAACAGGAGCTTCTTTAGATGAATGTAAAAATTTTGGAGATCATGTAAATAATATGACTGCTTCTATGGGTGTTGCTTTTTCAAGCTGTACAGTACCAGCAGCGGGTAAACCTACTTTTGAGTTATCAGCTGATGAAATGGAATTTGGAGTAGGTATTCACGGAGAACCAGGCAGAAGAAGAGAAAAAATAAAATCTGCTAATGATCTAACTAAAGAAATTTTAGATAATATTTTAGAGGATTTAAAACCAAATAATAATCAAGAAGTCTTACTGCATGTTAATGGTTTTGGAGGAACTCCCTTAATGGAGCTTTATCTTTTATTTGAATGTGGCCAAAAACTTTTAGAGAAAAAAAATATTGTTGTCACTAGGTCGCTTGTTGGAAATTATACCACATCTCTTGAAATGGCTGGAGGATCTTTTACCATTACAAAACTTGATGAAAATATTGTTAATCACTGGGATAGTCCTGTACATACATCATCATTAAGATGGAAAATATAGTTACAAATAGTTTAATTTAAATATCTAAAAAATTAATAATTAAATTTTATTGTAGACTTAATTAATCTAAATAACTAATGAACTCGAATAAAATGAGTAAAATACAAATAGCCAAAGCAAAAAGACTTAGATCAACTCCTTATACTTCAAGAATAGAAAAGCAAGGATTGAAAGCATACACAACTTATAACCATATGTTATTACCCGCAGGTTTTGAAGATTCATTAGAAGACTCTTATTATCATTTAAAAGAAAATGTTCAGGTTTGGGATGTAGCTGCTGAAAGACAAGTGGAAATTTCAGGCGAAGATTCAGCAGAACTAGTTCAACTGATGACTTGTAGAGATTTAATCTAAGATGCTAATGTGGATGGTAGATGTTATTATTGTCCAATCATTGATGACCAAGCAGGATTAATTAATGATCCAGTAGTTCTAAGAATAAATCAAAATAAATGGTGGTTATCTATTGCAGATTCTGACGTAATCTTATTCGCTAAAGGAATTGCGATTGGAAAAAACTTTAATGTTAAAATTATAGAACCCAATGTTGATATAATGGCAGTGCAAGGTCCTAAATCTTTTCCTTTAATGGAAAAGATTTTTGGCAAAGCCATTACAGATCTTAAATTTTTTGGATTTGATTATTTTGATTTTAAAGGTACTAAACATTTAATTGCTAGATCAGGATGGTCAAAGCAAGGAGGATATGAAATATATGTTGAGCATACAGAATCAGGATTAGAATTATATGATCATTTGTTTGAAATTGGCAAGGAATTTAATGTTAAACCTGGTTGCCCTCATTTGATAGAAAGAATAGAAAGTGCTTTATTATCTTATGGTAACGATTTTGATTTAAATGACAATCCTCTTGAGTGCGGGTTTGATAAATATGTTAATTTAGATTCTAATGTTATTTTTTTAGGTAAAGAAAAATTAAAACAAATAAGATCAGAGGGAATTAAAAAGAAACTCATGGGAGTTATAATAAATCTAGATAAAATTAATATGTCAAAATCTATTCAATTAAAAGATAATGAAAATAATATTATTGGTGAAATGCGCTCAGCTGTATTCTCTCCTACATTTAAAAAAGTAATAGGTATTGCTATGTTAAAGAAGCCATATTGGGATGTAGGATTAGAATTTAATATAAATATCGAAGGTGTATCTACAAAAGGAGCTATTTGTAATATTCCTTTCATTTAATTAAATATGTCACTAAGGGACACTTTCCTTGCTTTACTTGTACCCATAGTTTTAGGATTTGGTTTTGTTATCGCGAAACCTGCAATGGAATCATTTCCTCCACTTCTTCTAAATGGCTTACGCTGGTCTTTATCAGGTTTAATTATGTTTTATTTTTTCCCTTTTCCAAAAAAATTCTTTAAACAAATGATCATCATATCTTTCGTAGGCTGTACCCTTCAATATGGTTTAAGTTATTCAGGTTTGAATATAATTGATGGAACTTCTGCCACTCTTTTTGTGCAGGCTGAAATACCTTTCGGTATTTTAATTGCCTTTTTTTTATTAGGTGAAAAACCTCCATTAAAAAACATTATTGGATTAATAATCGCATTTATTGGAATTTTTATACTTTCAGGCAATCCAAATCTTGATGGAAAAATGATTGGTGTTATATTTATTCTTTTTGCTGCTTTTCTTTGGTCTTTTGCACAAGTTTTAGCAAAAGATGTCTCTGAAAAAATAGGCGGATTAGCCTTAACCGCATGGCTTGGTATATTTGCTGGTCCACAAGCAATTATAGCTTCCTTTCTTATTGAAGGTAATACTTTTGAATTTATTTATAATGCAACTCCTAAAGCTTGGATAATTTTAATTTATTTAGGTATTGGCATGAATGTAATAGGGTATAGTTGTTGGTATAGTGTTCTTTCAAGGAATCCAGTCAATAATGTAATGTCAGTTTTATTACTATTTCCCATTACAGGATTATTGACATCTATATTTATTCTTAATGAGACACCCAATACTTACGCTTATATTGGAGGAGCAATAATAATTTTTGGTGTTTCTATGATATTAATTAATAAAAGAAAAAATTTTTCATAAAAATATTTAAATTCTTTTATATATTGAATTTTGTAATTAATTTTTAATAGTTTTATTAAACAGAATCTCATTTAGATAATAACAATTGTTAGGAGATTATTTATATGATTGAAAATTTTGGCGGAAGTATAGTTTATTTAATATTATTTTTAATTCAATTATTAGGTTTGGCTTTTTATTCATACCTAATTCTATTTACACCAAAAACAGTTACTTCAGATTATGGTTTTGGTGAAAGTGCAGTACCTGTTGTAAGGTTGATTGGTTCATTTATTATACCTTTTGTTTTAATAGGAATATATTTAATGTTCACATCAATTGAAGGTTCATGGGTTTACTTTGTATTTGGTTTGATGCTCTCAATCTATCAATTAGCTTATGATCTTTTGACTAGAATGGGAATAGTAGATAAGGAATATAATGTTGTCAATAAAACACAAGATACAGTTCTATCGATTCTATTCATTGTTATTAATCTTATTTTGCTTAACGGTCTTCAAGATAGGTTATTTATTTAAATAACTGTATATAAAAAGCTGAGCTTATTATTACTCAGCTTTTTTTATTTATAAAATTAATTTTTTATTTTATATATATAAAATAAATGTCTCTAATAGTTTTAAAATTTTTCCATTATTTAGCGATAATATTTGCAGGTGGTGTACTTGTTGGTGGAGGTTTAATACAGTCAGTATTTGCCCGTTCTAATCAAGTACCTGATAAAATTTTTGGTAAAGTTTTAAAAATTTTAGGATATCTAGGCTTAGCTTCTTTAATTATTTTATGGATCACTGGTATTTTATTATCTAATTTAATTTATGGAGGATTTTCAATTAATACAGCATTTACAATTAAAATTACAGCTGCAGCATTTTTATTAATAATATCATTTATAGTTAATATTCATGTCTATAACTCTAGTAAGAATAATCAGACACCAAAGAAATCTATAATGAAATTTTCAACAATGTCTGCTAGAGGGCTTATAATTGTAGTATTATTTAGTGCTGCGATTGCTTTTAGTTAATTTTATAATTATATTATTAAAAATATTAATGATCTTTTAATTTAACTAACTTATTCTATTTATGCGACACAAGTATCATTTATCAATAAGTATTGCTGTTTTTATAACTTCAGGCTTGTGGGGTTTATATTGGATACCTCAAAGAGCTCTTGAAAAAGGTGGCTTGACTGGAGGGTGGGGGACAGTTTCTCAATACGCGATTCCACTAATAGTTTTAACACCTTTGATGATTTGGAAAATTTTTAAAGATAAATCAACTGGATTGCATTTACCTATGATCGGATTGTTTTTTGGTGGAGGAATAGCATGTTACGCAAATAGTTTTCTATTAACAGATGTAATGCGCGTATTTATATTATTTTATTTAATGCCTGTTTGGACAACTATTTTTGAAATGATTTTTTTCAAACAACAACCAAAATGGCAACGTGGTGTAAGTCTTTTTTTGGCATTGTTAGGACTATGGATAGTTTTTGGTAAAGGTTACAATTTACCATTTCCAGAAAATGTAGGCGATTGGTTAGCTTTACTTGGTGGTTTTTTGTGTGCAATAGGAGCTATTAAGTTAGAAGAAGCAAAGTCTGAAGATATAACTTCACTTATGTATTCATTCTTCTTTTACGGTTTATTAGTAACTTTATTTACATCCTTAATATTTTCTGATGCTTTTGGTGCATTTCCTGAATTTGCATCTTTGGTATCAATGTTACCTTTTCTTTTAATTCTTTCTTTGGTTTTTTTTATTCCATCTAACATAATAATACTATGGTCTCCTAGCAAAATTGGAGCAGGTTTATTTTCTATTTTAGTTCTCTCAGAAATAATTTTTGGAACCATAAGTGCTGCTTTTTTAGCTAATGAGCCTTTTGGTTGGAGAGAAACTGTAGGTGGCTCTTTAATGTTAATTGCTGGTTTTTCAGAGATTATTCTTACAAAAAATAAAAATTAAATTTTTACCCATTTTTTTGTTTTAATGGATTTAAATAAAGACTCTATAATTTTAATATTATTTTGAGCATCTTTTAAATCATAA
This sequence comes from Alphaproteobacteria bacterium, assembly GCA_045560945.1. Lineage (GTDB taxonomy): Bacteria > Pseudomonadota > Alphaproteobacteria > HIMB59 > CACPNW01. Next base: position 14,072 of record JBJKYR010000061.1, read on the forward strand.
TCAATAGGAGTTTTCTTAAGAATATGATTTGAGAAATTTGTAACTTGTTTTTCGTATTGATCAACTTTAGGGAAAATTTTTATTGTATTATCTTTTCTGTATATTGAGTTTCCATTATATATAACAACAGTTGTTTCTTTGTGCGCCTTTGCATTAAAGGGATTTTCAATACATATTGTTTTTTTTGAGCCTAATATTAATACCTGTTGACTAACGGTAGAACATGTAGAAATTATAAAGTTTGAATAGACTCCATTAAAATCTAAGATGGCAGAAGTTAAGTTATCAGTTTTAAATTTTTTATCAAAATTTGCTTCACAAATAACTTTCTTCGGTTCTTTATTTAATAAATAACGTGATATTACTATTGCATAACATCCAATATCATAAAGTCCGCCACCGCCATATCGCTTAATATTTCTTATGTTTTTTGGATCTAAGTTTTTATAAGAAAATAAAGTTGTTATACCATTTACTTTACCAATTTTATTAGAATCAATATATTTTTTTACCCACTGCCATTGAGGATGGTGCCTAACCATAAAAGCCTCTTTAACAATTTTTTTGTTTTTCTTTGCAGCTTGAGCAATAATGTTAACTTCTTTAGACTTTAGAGTTATTGGTTTTTCTAATAATACATGCTTGTCATTTTTAATTGCATTTATAGTTGAATTTACATGTAAATGGTTTGGAAGGGGATTATAAATAATATCTATGTCTTTATCTTCACATATTTTTTTATATGAGTCATAAAATTTTTTAATTTTATTTTTTTTTGCAAATTTAGCAGCCTTATCTTTATTTCTAGACGCTACAGCTACTAACTCAGAGTTTTTAGATTTTTTTATTGCAGGGATTAAATCTGTTTCTGCTATTTTAGCAGTGCTAATTATGCCCCATTTAATTTTTCTTTTCATTAAAGATAACTATAGCATAAAATAAAAAAAATATTTAAAATTAATATTAAAAAATTATTGAGAAAATTCTTTAATTTTTTCAAAACTAAAATGATGACCTATATCTCTACCATATTGCACTTCAACAACTTTACCAGACTCATTAATAAGAACATCAGTAATTACTATATCCATGTATCCTTTAAATTGGAATGGAATAAAACCTTTTATACCAGCTAATACAAAACTTGGAAGTCTGTATATAAAAGCTAATAAAGTTTTACCAATTGATCTTTCCACATCATATTTATTAAAATATTTATAATCTTTATCAGCTAAAGCTATGAACGGTATATTATGTCTGTCCATATTTTTTTTTAAAAAATCTTCTGGAGCATGCCATATAGAAACATGTTGAAAATTTGAACCAAATTCACTCCACCTCTTAGTAATTTGTGAAACTCTTAAATTACAAAGACTACAAGATGCAATTCTATAAAATGTAAGTAAAACTTTTTTTCCTTTAGTTTCACTGAGATTAAATATTTTTCCTTCAGAAGTTGGCAGTTCAATATCTAATGTATCACCTTTTTTTATTTTCATTAATATGTATTAATATAAAAAAGTTATTAAAAAATTATTAAATTCTAATAGCTATATTTTTTTAGCAGCGCTAGTTTCTCTTATGTTTGAGAGTTTAGTATATCGATCAATCATTTGAGTAGTTTTATGACCACTCTGTGCCATTATCTCATGAGTAGGCACACCATTCATTCTTGCTTGTGTAATTGATCCAATACGGAGACTATGTCCGGATATTTTATTGCAGTCATCTATGCCTGCTGTAGTTGCTCTTTTTTTTAAGATTAGAACAAAACTGCTGTCATTTAAACTAACTTTTTGATTTTTATAATTCATTGTATATTTTTCAATCGTATTAGATTTATTTATTTTGTAGAAGAGGGGACCTTTCTCAATCATAGCTATTTCAAGCCAATGATTTAGAGCTTTAACTGGGCAGTAATTATCATTAGTTGATGGTAAGAAGATCATTCTCCCTTGCCCCGTTTGATCAGTTTTAGAAAATGGGATAAGTACCTGAACGCCATCTTCAGAAAAATTCAAATGCTCAAATTGCATTCCAAGGAGTTCAGATCTTCTACAAAAAGAATAAAAACCAATTAAAATCAATGCTTTATCTCTAATATTTCTATAATCATTCTCATCATTTGGAATTGAGTCAATAATCTTAACAATATCTGATTTAAGAAGTTCTTTAGCTTGACCTGATTTGTTATTTTTTTCATCTCTTACAATAGCGCTAATAGTTTCAGCTATGTTTGGATTTTTTCTATCAAATTGAAATCCATTTAATCTGTATTTGTATGTGATTGATGCAAGTATTCTTTGGATAGTTGAAGCTTTATAAGGAGATGAAGAGTAGGGGTTGTTATTTAATTTCTCTCTGCCTGGAATATTACTTGAACCTTTAAAAACTTTTGCTTCTGGATCTTCATGTAACCAATCCATATAATTAGCAGTCAAAGCGTAAGCTGACTCTAAGTCATCAACATCAATAGGATTGCATAAATACTTGTTTTGACAATAATTAATGAACTTTAACCAGTCACCTTCATACTTATCTTGAGTGTTTTTTGCCTTTGATTTTTGCTTAAGTTTAGCAACATTGTCATTTATAGTTATTTTAACCATATTTATATGATACGATAATTACAGTTATCGCATCATATAGTCAAGTTATATTATTAATCATTATATATCAATAATTTATATTAATAATATTAAGTTAATAATCAACCCAATACCAACATATTGATTTTCATGTGAAACTATATACTGTATCTTGTGTATGAATATTGAACCTTTATTGCAGATTCCCGCCAATTCAAGGATCTTTGTGCTTACGGGTGCTGGAATAAGTAAAGAGTCTGGCATTCAGACATTCAGAGATAGTGATGGCTTGTGGAATAATCATCGAATTGAAGATGTAGCTTCTCCAGAAGGATTCTATAGAAACCCTACTCTTGTCTATGATTTCTATAATAATCGAAGAAAAGAACTCAATTCAGGTACTGAAGCAAATAAGGGTCATTTTGATCTATATGAATTAGAAAAAACCTTTAAAATCAATATTATAACGCAGAATATTGACAATTTACATGAGAAAGCAGGGAGTTCATCCATTATTCATATGCATGGGGAGTTAAATAAGGCTAGATGCATTATGAATGATAGCCACGTCTTTGACTGGTTTGAAGATCTAAATGATACCCATAAATGCCCTAAATGTGGCTCTCAAATGCGCCCTCACATCGTCTGGTTCGGGGAGATTCCGCTACAAATGGATGAGATCCATAATTTAGCATTACAATCTGCCCTCTTTGTCTCAATTGGTACGTCCGGTGAAGTTTATCCAGCTGCAGGGTTCGTTACGATGTTCAAAGACATGCGTAAACCAACAGTTGAATTAAATTTAGAACCATCTCGTAATCAAGATCAGTTTAACTTTTCAATTCATAAACCTGCAACAGTCGCTGTTGAGGAATTTAAAAATTTATTAATAAAAAATATTAAATAATTTTTATTAACGTTATTAAATTTTTGTACACGATTAAATATTTTATCATATTAAGAATCAGAAAGAGTTTTTTTATGTAGTAATAATGAATAAAAACTCAGAATCTTTTAATATTGCACGTCATCAATACATTAAAGGTTATCAAGATAAGAAAGAACTCATCTTCCCTACTCTCGATCTTGTTGCAAAAGAATTTAGTTTAACTTTATCTACGTTACGTAAGAAAGCTGCTAATGAAGGTTGGTATAAAAAAAGAAAACTATATCAAAATGTTAAAGAAGAATATGAAATGCGTAACCAATTTAAAGGTAAGTATTCAAAGTTAGCTCAAATATCAAGAAATACGCTCGTTTTTGTAGAATATTTTCAATCTGAAATACACAAAGAGATATTAGAAGAAAAGAATGGAAAAAAAATTCATTCAATAATAGACAAACAACGATTAATTACTATGACTCAAAAAATACAACGTTTATCAAAAGAAGCTAATGACACTTTAACTGATATTGAAAATCCCCTTAATGAGCTTATAGATTAACACATGGTTTTATTGGCGTATATTTTTATATAAGTATTTAAATGAATAATTCATTCTATTTATTTTTAGCACGTAAATATAAAAATCTTAAAATCAAACTCTTAATTGATTTTATTAATATTTTAAGATTTTTTTTAAGAATATTTATGTTGATCTTAAAGCCGTTTGTCAAAAACAAAAAAAATAAATAAAATTTTATTTTTTAATATTAAAAAAATCTTTGTTCAATCTCCTAAGGCATGTTCACCAAATCACATTTTCTTTTTCACACTCCTCCAATAAACGATCAATTTTTTTATCTTTTAAACCTAGTTTAAGACAAATCCATCTACACATGAGATAGTTTTCATCTCTTAGGTATTTGATTCCATTTTTATAATAGATACCATTTTTTCTATTCTTTCTTCCTGCACGTGGATGTAAATAAACACCCTTAAATTCATAAAGTTGATAAGACTCTCCCTTATGTTCAAAAATTCGAACTCTTTTCATTAAGTAACCTCTTTCTTTTAAAAGTATGTTACCCTGCCAAAAAAATGTATTATGATTATGCTTAACAAAGACCTAGACGCGCCTAAACTCACCTTAACTCAACAAACCACGACAAACCACGACACGACTAAATAAAATAGGTTATTTTTATCTTCGATGTCAATCTTCTAAACGTTTTATAAATTAACTCAAGTGATATTATTTTTTATTTCTATTAATCCATTTAACCGTCCATTTAATTCCATAGTATTTAATCTGTTAATGAAGCGGTATTTTTTTTTCTTTCGATAGTAGACATCTCTAATTTCAAAGAAAGATTTTAATTTTAAACCATTCACATCTTCAGTCATTACTTCAACAATGTTGTCTAGATCGTTATTTTTTTTCGGTTCATATTCTGAAAATAATTCTAATTGATGACCATCATTATGTTTTATACTATCGCCACTTAAAACTAATGAATATCCTGAAGAATCAAGCTCTTGGATGTATTCTTTAATATCTAAAATATACTTATTATGATCAAGTAGTGAACTTGGAAAATCTAAAATTAAAGTATTAAAACCACAACTTCCATGAATTGTCATGAAGGGTTGAACTATATCATTATTATAAAGCAATTCCTTTGCAGTTAAGATAGTTTTTTCATGAATTTTTTTTGTGGTGGGTATTTCACAAAAATCTTTATATCTATCAAGATGATTAATAATAAAATTAATTTTTTTAACAAACTCCAATAATTAAGCCTCTAACCATTTATTAATAATCCAGAATAAAGGCTTTAAAATTAACAAATAAATAATAATAATTGTAAAACATGTTTCATAAATCATTGTTTAATTTCCAAGCCCTCAACACATAACCAATCATTATCTGTTTTTTTATATTTTTGTCCATGACCCCATTTTAAAGGAACTTCGGTTCCTAAATGACATTGTTCACACATAATACCCCATGGAAGATTGAGATTAACACCGATGCGTCCATCAACAAATACATCAACTATTTCTTCTTTACATAAGTCACAACATTTAGGGATCTCCCCTACCCATTTATTTTTTTGAGACATTAGTATTGATTATTTAATATTTTTCTAAAACGAGCTAAGCATTCATCAGGAACTTTTCGCGTCATTCTTATTAATACTTCATCACCTGTAGAAAAAATATCAGCACGAACTTGCTCTGCTATTTCTTCAGACTCTCTAACTTCATCCTCTGATAGTTCCATTCCACGAACAATAGCACCCATACGAAGAGCATCCTCTAGTTTTATAGTAAAATCATTTGTGAATGATGTTCCACACTTTTGACATTCTTTTACATGATTTGGATTTAATGCCTGACAATCATCATTAGGACAAATTTTATAACGTGGTTGTCTTTCAGGAAACTTATGTCCACATTCACACACCTTAGTTGATAAACTGTTTTCTTTATCGCACACAGGGCATTTCTTCGTATGATTTTGGGCACCAAAATTACGCATACGAGGACTCATCTCTTTTTCAATACGTTTTGCATAACCATCAAATACTTGTGTGTTAGGCATTACTACATAAGCACTAGAGTCATCCTCATCTCCATCAGAGCGAACCACCCTTCCCATCGCTTGTCTGAAAGCTAATTCTGTCTGAGCATAAGGAAGATATACTAGAACACGTAAACGTTTAATATCTACGCCCTCTGAGATCATATTAACTGATACGATCCAATTTTTATTTGAATTTCTATAAGCAGATATTTTAGTCTCTGCGTTAGGCAATTTACTATGAACTAATATTGGTTTTTCTTCTGTTAATTCTTCTAAAAGATCTGCCATATATTCTGCAACTTCAATATTTGGAGCAATAACTAAACCACCAGCATGAGGCATTCTATGTTGTGTTTTTTCAAGAGCTCTAACACCCTCCTCTAACATCGATCGCTGATAAGAATTCTTATCAGGTGTTACACCATCACTTAAGTATGGTATCTTGCAAGCAAGATTATAAAACTCAAGAGCTCGATCTATTCCACCTATTCTTTTAAGATTATCAGAAATATTTTGACCTGTTTCACCTGAAACTTTTGCTTCTGTTCCATCATCTAATGTAACAGTAAAGTTACCCTCATGTCGATGAAAGGTTGTAGGGCGACAGTAACCAAGATCAACTGCTTCACCGTACGTAATGGTGTACGATCCTTTTTCTGGATGATTGATGGTCCCATTTTCTCCATGTGATAACCATACAGTTGCGTTACCATCACTTCTAACTGGAGTACCTGTTAAAATAATTACGTACTTAGCTAGCGCAAAAGCTCCATGAGCTCCATTACCCCATGCCGCTTGTAAAGCTGCATGATGATGCTCATCACAAATAACTAAAGTTCGACTAGATGCACAAACTTGTTGAAAAGCTTCAAGCAAACCTTCTACTGCTTGCCAAGTAGCACACAAATCAACACCAAAATCTTGAATATCAAGATCTGATGACGTTACTTTAGTCATATGACGCTTAGTTACGAAATGAAATTCTTCACCCCATTTTCTAACAACTTCTTTTGTTGGGGCAATAACAATAACTCTATCAATTTCATCTTTTTCAATGAGTTTTGCAGCGGTATAAGAAGCATAAATAGTTTTTCCACAACCAGGAGCACCATTTGTCAAAAAATGTTTATCTTTTTTTATATTTATAAACCATTCAAGTGTTTTTTCAGCAGCTTCTGACTGCCATGGACGAAGTTTAATGTTTGACAATTATGTTTCCTTTCTTTTGATTACATTTTGCACAAAGTGCTTGAGCATTATTCAAAGTTGTTGAGCCATTTTTAGAATGTGGAATTATATGATCTGCATGAAATGATTTATCTAATTTTTTATTACAAATTTGACAGATATTCCCAGACTGTATTAAGAGTAATTTTCTCATACGTTTATTAAAAAATCTTCTCATTTAGAAACCCAATATTCTATTGATAAAATATCAGTAGTAGGAAGGTTTTCTGGTGCCTTGCAAGAAACATATTTATTTATTCTTTTTAGTATTTTGACCATAGATACTTTTTGAGATTTAATAAAATATTTTTCATTTTTCATAAGTCGCATTTCATTTTGTAAATTTTGTACGCCAAATAATAACAATGCTTCTAGATTTGAAATTTTATTACCTTTAAGAATATGTTCTTTCATAGCCATTACACCACTGTAATTTTTCTTCATTAGTTACCTCCAATATTAAGATTATCCTTATTCATTTAGGCTGCTTTATTTAAAATATTAAAATCACGATTTTCAGCTTCTAAAAGATAATCTTCTTCTTCATAGCTTAGTAAATATCTTTCTTTTTTATAAATATTATTATCTGTAAAAACTTTATCTAATGGAGCAACATTATTATTGTTTACATTAAGGGTAAAATCTTTTGCTACATAATCTTGTTTTGAATATTTAATTAAATCTTTTGATGCATTTAAAATTTCTTTTTCTGCAAATATTTCTGAATTATATTTCTTTAACTCATTAAAAATAAGAATAGTTTTTATTGATGGTTTCATATGCTTATTAAGTTGAGACATAATTAAATTTTCACAAGTAATTTTTTAAATCTTTTTCAATATTATTTTCTTTAAAAAAATTTAAAATTTTTGATTTAGCTTCATTCTCTATTTGTCTTACTCTTTCATCAGAAATTTTAAAAAATTTACCGATTTTTTCTCTATTTTGTTTATCTTCTGATAAAAATCTTTTTTGAATAATGTATCTTTCTTTTTTAGATAGATTTTTTAAAGCTTTTGTAATTGATTTCTTCTGAAATATATTTTTTTCATTTTTAAAAAAAATGTTTTCAACATTGTTGTCATTTACAAAATCTTCATTAACAGGCAGATTATTAAAATCTTTACTTTCACCAACATAATGATCTTTTTGAAATCTTATTTGAAATTCTTCTATTTTCTTTATGTTTAATTTAGTTACTTTAGAAATATTATTTAAATCTTGCTCATTAAGATTTTCTTTATTTAAAATTTTTAGATCTTTTTTGATTTTTGAATAGTTACTGAACAAGATTCTTTGAGACTTTGATGTGCAAATTTTTACTTGTGACCAGTTATTTTTTATATACTCACTAATACTGCTTTTAATCCACCATATTGCATAAGATGAAAGTCTGGAGTCATCTTTTATTTCATATTTATCAATAGATTTTATTAAACCCTCAACTCCTGCGCTAAATATATCTTCAAATTTTATTTCTTTATTATTACTATATTTTTTTATGGATAATGAATGAACTAAAGGGAAAAAAGCTAAAATAAGATCTTGTCTTGATTTTTCACATTTTTTATGTGCCCAATTTTTAATTAATAAATTGTATTGATTATCACTTAATATAGAAGTTTCCTTGCATTTTTCAGCAATAGGAATTAAGGATTCAGGAAGCTTTTTTAGTAAAAAAGTCATATTTCCAGCTTCCTGAAATATGTAATTATCTAGTTAAGCATTAACTTAAATAAAACAAGAAAAAAATGAATAAAATTCGAAAAAAAAAGCAAGTTATCAAAAAAGATAAAAAAAATGAATTTTCTAAAACTGACAAAAGAATTGTAGAATTAACAACTTTAAGTCTTCTGAATTTTAAAGCTTTTGGAGATAATCAAAAACCCGGCTCACCTCATGAAGAGGTGGATTTACAAGATTTTGCTCCTCTAACATTTATATTTGGAAAAAATTCCTCTGGTAAATCATCAATTATACAATCATTAAATTTATTAGCACAAAGTTTTTTTCGTGGAAATGGGATAGAGACTTTAAGAGGAAACGGTGAATTGACAAACTTAGGTCTTTTTGATGCATATATTAACAAGCACGATATAAAAAAAATGCTAAAATACTCATTAACAATAAAAAATAAATTTGTTGAAACCGGCAAAACAAAGGAATTTGGCTATCAACTTGCTTACGAAAGAGGTGAAAATAAGTTTGCTGAATTACAAGAGTTATTCTACTATTATGATTTTATTCATAATAAACCTGAGCCAGATAATGGATTACGTTTTGTTTACGATAAATATAAAAACTCAAATCAAAAATTTTGTAGAATTGGAAGACCTGATTTAATTGACAAAATTAAAACAGGACAAAAGTTACTAAAAGAAATAGAGAAAGAATATAGTGAAGATAAAGTAATAGATATTGAAGTACTTAAAAATTTTTTAGAAGGTATAAATATTGCAACAACAAGGACTGGTCTCCCAATTGCTTTAGGACGTCCAATGTATCTTGAAAGTAAAGACAAAAAACAAGAAGCTAAAATTCAAAAAATTAACAATTTAGTAAGAGAAATTGTTGAAAAAAAAGAACAAGAGTTTTTTACTGCTATTTATACTGGAATGAGAAATTATTTAGAAGAATCTCTATCACCTTTTGAAATTTTATTGAGTAGATACCAATATATAGGTCCTGCAAGAGAGGCTCCTAAAAGAACTCAAGTTAAGAAAGGGAATTCTTTTAATGTAGGAGTAAGCGGTGAGCAAGCAGCAGATATTCTGGTTGAAAAAAAAGAAATTATAGATTCAATGAATGAAATTTTAAAAAAATTAGAAGTTCCATATAAAATCAATTTAAGAATTTATAACGATGACATTATTGAAACTACTTACGCAATTGTATTAACAGATATTAGAACTAATACAGAAGTCTCTACTTATGATGTTGGATTTGGTATTTTTCAATTTATTCCTTTTATTGTTCAAGGACTTTATCCTACTAAAAACATCATAGCATGTGAGCAGCCTGAAATTCATTTGCATCCAGCCCTTATCGCTGATTTGGCAGATTTTTTTATAGAAACAACTAATCTTGAAATAAAGGATAGATTATTTGATCTTAATGAAGATTTAATAAGAAATGATAGATTTATCTTCGGCAATCAATGGATAATAGAGACACATAGTGAA
>JBJKYR010000062.1:0-23540 GCA_045560945.1 Alphaproteobacteria bacterium
AGAGCAGATATTTTGTATTTGAAAAAACTTTTGAGGATAATGTTTAAGTGGATGATCACTGAAGTAAAAACCTACAACCTCTAATTCGTTCTTTAGTGTTTCAGATGAATTCCATGTGGGTATTTCTTGATTAAAAAGATTTTTATCTTCAAATGAAATCTCCTCCTCTTCAAAAAGTAAATTTTGATTTGATTTAAAATTATTAGATCCAAATAAATTAACAAATTGAGGAACATTAAAATAAAGTTTAGATCTTTTTATTTCAATTGAATCAAAAGAACCTGACTGAATTAATTTTTCAAGCTGGCGTTTATTTATAACCTCTGCATCAACCCTTTTTAAAAAATCAATAATAGATATAAATTTACCCTTCTGCTCCCTTACAGACACAACTGATTTAATAGATTTAGAGCCAACTCCTTTTATAGCACTTAATCCAAATCGGATTGATTTTTTAAAATTACTTTTCTCAATAGTGAATTTTTCTCTAGAAAAATTTATATCTGGTTTTAAAAATGGTATTTCAAGTTTCTCCAATTCTTGCTTTAAGGAAATAATTTTATCTGTTCTATCAATAGAAAAATTTAGTGTGGCAGTCATAAATTCATGAGGAAAATTTGCCTTTAAATAGGCCGTTTGATAAGAGATTAGAGCATAAGCTGCTGCATGACTTTTATTAAACCCATATCCTGCAAATTTGTTAACAAGATCAAATATTTTTGATGCTTCTTTTTCACCTATATCGTTTTTTATTGCGCCTTCTATGAATCTATTTTTCTGATCATCCATTTCTTTTTGTATTTTTTTTCCCATAGCTCTTCTTAATAAATCAGCTTCACCAAGTGAATAGTTTGAAAGAACTTGTGCTATTTCCATTACTTGTTCTTGGTAAACAATAATTCCGTATGTTTCTTTTAAAACATCTTTTAGCATTGGATGAATATAATTGATTTCTTCTCTCCCATGTTTACGATTACAAAATGAAGGAATATTATCCATAGGTCCAGGACGAAAAAGAGCTACAACTGCAATAATTTCTTCAAATTTATCTGGCTGCAATTGTTTTAAAACACTGCTCATCCCATTGCTCTCCAATTGAAAAACACCAACAGCATTGCCTCTACTAAGTTGCTTAAAAGTTTTTAAATCATCTAAGGGAATATCTTGTAAAGAAAAATTATGAATTTCATTTTTAATTAAATTTACACATTCATTAATAATAGATAATGTAGTTAATCCTAGAAAATCAAATTTTACTAAACCTGCCTTTTCAACATATTTCATTGAAAATTGAGTTGCATTAGTTTCAGTATTTGGATCTTTATATAAAGGAACAATATTATTTAAATTTGTATCACCTATCACTACTCCTGCAGCATGAGTTGATGCATGTCGATGAACACCTTCCAATTTAAGACTTATATCCACAACATTAGAGAGCGATTCATCTGTATCAATAATATCTCTTAGTGATTTTTCTGATTTTATGGACTCAGCTAATGTTAGTGGACTTCCAGGATTAAAAGGAATTAATTTTGCAAATGAATCAACCTCACCATATGGTACTTCTAAAACACGACCTATGTCCCTAACTGCTGCTCTTGATGCTAAAGTTCCAAAGGTAATGATATGCGCTACAGAGTCACTTCCATATTTTTTATTTACATACCCAATAACTTCATCTCTTCTAATTTGACAAAAATCAATATCAAAATCTGGCATAGAAATACGTTCTGGGTTTAAAAATCTTTCAAATAACAAGCTATACTTAATTGGGTCTAGATCAGTAATGCCCAATGACCAAGCAGCAACACTTCCAGCACCAGATCCTCTGCCTGGTCCAACGGGAATATAATTATCTTTTGCCCAATTAACAAAATCAGAAACTATTAAAAAATAGCCGGCAAATCCCATTTTATTAATAATTTCAATTTCGTAGCTCAACCTTTCTTTATAATTTTTTTCATCTAAAATTTTGTTTTCTTTAATCTTTTTATCAAGTCCATTTGAAGCAATTTTAATCAATAAATCACTTTCTGACAGTTTAAGATTATTTTTAAATTTTGGTAATTTTGGCAAAACCTCTTTTGGGTAATAACTACATGATATTGCAACGTTAAAATTATTTTCTAAAATTTTTGGAATATCAGAAAATATATCAAGCATTTGCTCATTACTCTTAAATGCGATTTGATTATTTGAAGTTTTTCTATTGCCACTATTTATAGTAGTTTTTTGCGCAACACATAATAAAGCATCATGTGCTGAAAACTCATCCACTTCTCCAAACTTAATATTATTTGTACCAATCAATGGAATATTAAATTTCTGAGAGAACTCTATTAGATACTCTTCAAAAGAATCTATATCAGTGTCATTTATTCTTTGTAATTCAAATAATAAATTATTTTGAAATAATTTTTTTAATATATTTATCAAATCATCAGTTTGTTTATTTTGATTATTTAAAATTAATAGTGGATTAAATTCACCTCCTAAAAAACAAAATAAACCTTCTGTGTGACCTTCAATATCTGCAATACTTATGCCCACATCTTTATTTTTACTTAAGTATGATAATGAGCTTAAATATATTAAATTTTTATATCCAATTTCATTTTTTACTAAAAAAGATAATTGTGAAATTGTATTTTTATCTTGAACATCAAGTAAATTTATTGATGTACCAATAATTGGCTGAATATTATTATTTATGCATTCTTGAGCAAACTCAAATACACCAAACATATTATTATTGTCTGTGATAGCTAAAGCAGGCATATTATTTTTTTTAGCTAAATTAACTAATTTTTTGATTTTTAGAGTGCTTTCAGATAAAGAGTATGAAGATAAACATCTTAGATGAATAAAGGGTTTGTTCATTTTAATATTAAATTTTTATTTCTTAACTCATATTTTATTTTTGCCATCTCTGCATATTTTTGATTATGAGTTACATAAATTAAAGATATATTATGATTCGCTACAAACTTTAAAAAAAAATTAATAATTTCATCAGATGTTTTTTCATCTAAATTGCCAGTCATTTCATCTGCTAATATTAAATTTGGCTTATTTATAAGAGATCGAGCTATAGCAACACGTTGTTGCTCTCCTCCTGACAATTTATTAGGTTTCATATTTTTTTTATCAATAATTTCAAAAATCTCTAATAATTTGTAAGCATCTTTATTTATATCTGATATTTTATTACTCTGAACTAAAGCAGGTAATGTTATATTTTCTAGAACATTTAATTCAGGAATCAAATGAAAGAATTGGTGAACAAAACCTATTTTTTTGTTTCTTATATTGCTTAAATTTTTACTGTCCATTTTTTTAACAGATTTACTTTCAAAAAAGTATTTACCATTAAAATTCGAGTCTAGAAGTCCTAAAATATTAAGCAAAGATGATTTTCCACATCCAGAAGGTCCTATTATTGAAGTAATACTATTTTTAAAAATAGTTAAATTTAGACCTTCTATTAATAATAATTCATCTTTGTTTGACAAATTATATACTTTTTTTAAATTATTAATTTCTATTAATTTATTCATTTTTTAAGGTATCAATAGGATCGATATTAGAGGCTCTTATTGATGGAAATATTGTCGATAATATAGTTATTATAATAGAAATTAAAAATACAAATAATACCTCTTTATATTTTATATCTGAAGGAAGTGTTGATAAATAATAAATTTCTTCAGAGAAAAGATCGATATCTAGTAAACTTTCCAAAATGCTCTGAATAACCTGAAGGTTTTCAGTAATAATTATACCAAGGATGGTGCCTGAAATTGTACCCATTAAACCAATAGAAAGGCCAATAACAAAAAATATCTTTAAAAGACTTAAATTTGTAAAGCCTAAAGTTTTCAAAATACCTATATCTTTGTTTTTTTCTTTAACAAAAATAATTAGTCCTGAAATTATATTCATGGATGCAACAATTATAATTAAAGTTAAAATTAAAAACATTACATTTTTTTCAACTTTTAAAGCATTCATTAAAGATGAATTTTTATCCATCCATGATAGTGAATATAAATTTAAATTATTATTTTTTATGTTTGAGTTTATAAGCTCTTTAAAATTGTTTACATCTAAAGGATCGTATAAATAAAATTCAAGTCTGTTATAAATATCATCTTCAAAAAATAGTAATTTTCTTGAAAGTTCTATAGATATGAATACAAGATTTGAGTCATATTCAAACATACCAAAATCAAATATTCCATCAATTTTAAGAGTTTTAAATCTTGGAATACTGCCCAGTAAAGACATGTCAGTTTTAGGGATAGCAATCTTTATTTGATCTCCTATTTTTAAATTTAATTCTTTTGCTAAAGCATCACCAATTACAATCTTATCAAAATCAATTGAAGATAATTTTTTAGTAATTATTCTTTCATATAAATAATGTTCTAAGCTAATTTCTTTATAAGATCTCATTATTACTCCTTTTGAAATATTATCACTAATAACTAATCCCTGTGTTTCAATTGAAGAAAATATTTTTTTATAACTTTTTGGATCCAGTTGTTTTTTTATTAATTCAATTTCATGATCTTTTATTATCTCATTAAAAGAATAAAGATTAAGATGTGAATTAACGCCAATTAATCTTTCTGTTAAATTAGAACGAAATCCATTCATAACCGACATTACAATTATAATTGCAGCAACTCCTAATGTTATCCCAATTATTGAAAACCAAGAAAAAATAGATACGTAACCCTCAGTTTTCTTTGAAAATAAAAAACGTTTTGTTATTAAAAGTTCTGATCTAGAAAGCATCAAAAATTAAGTTTTTTTGAAACAACATTCTTAACGTCATCAATTTGAATTTTTTCACTTGTATCCAATAATCTATCTTTAATCTCTACTACGCCAGCAGATATATCTCTTTTGCCAATTATGATTTGAAGAGGCGTTCCAATTAAATCATTATCAGATAATTTTTTTCCAATACTACACTCTCTGTCATCATATAAAGTATCAATATTCTCAGACATAAAATTGGAATAGTGATCTAATGCCATTGTGGTGCAATTTTGATCATCTGGCATTAAATTAATTATACTTAACTTAAATGGGGCTACTGACATTGGCCATTTTATACCTTTTTCATCATGATTTGCTTCAATGAGGGCACCAGCTAACCTGGAGACACCAATTCCATATGAACCCATGTGAGCAGCTATTCTTTTTCCATTTTGATCTTGAACATAAGCGTTTAATTTCTGAGAATATTTAGTCCCAAAATAAAATATGTGTCCAACCTCAATGCCTTTAGATATTTTCAAATCTTCTTTTTTTATTGGGCATTTATCCTCATCGTGTTGATCATCCACAGCCGCATAATATGACTGCAATTTATCTGGATCCAGACTTTCAGGATCTAAGCTTTCAAGTTCTTTATCATAATACAATGTGCTTTCGCCAGTATTCGCCAATATTTGAAATTCATGGCTCAAATTTCCACCTATTGGACCTGTTTCTGCTCTTAAAGAAATTGGCGTTAAGCCCATTCTTAAAAATGTTTTAATGTATGCTTTAAACATTTTGTTATAAGAAATCTTTGCCGCTTCTTCATTAAGATCGAAAGAATAATTATCTTTCATTAAAAATTCTCTTCCTCGCATAACACCAAACCTTGGCCTAACTTCATCTCTGAATTTCCACTGAATGTGATATAAATTTTTAGGAAGCTCTTTATATGAAGTTATGTGTGATTGAAAAATATCAGTTATTAATTCTTCATTAGTTGGTCCATACAACATTTCTCTGCCACTTCTATCTTTTATTCGAAGCATTTCTTTTCCATAATCATCATATCTGCCTGATTTGACCCACAGATCTGAAGATTGGATTGTAGGCATTAACATTTCATTAGCACCCACATTATTTTGTTCTTCTCTAACTATTTGCTCTATATTTTTAAGAACTTTAAATCCAAGAGGTAACCAAGAATAAATACCTGCACTTGATTGCTTAATCATACCTGCTTTAATCATCAACTTATGAGAAATAATCTCAGCATCACTTGGTATATCCTTTACAGTAGGTATAAAAAATTCTGAATATTTCATTATTTAAATATAAAAGCTAAATCTAAACCAAAGTATATTAAAGTAATCAAAATAATAAAAGATAAAACTGAAGTAATTATTACTTTTATTAAAAGATAGCTTTTAATTGGTGCACTACTTGCATTGCCAATCTGCCAGTCTTTAGGAGTTTCATTTTTAATTGGCAAAAAAATAAAAAATAATATCCACCAAATAACTACAAAAAATAGAAAATAAGAAAATATATGCATTATTTTCTGATTAAATGAATTTTAATTTCAGGTTTTTTTTTGTAAAATTTTTTTTAAAACAATTTTTAAACATTTTTTAATTAAGTCTTTTACATTCTGATCAGAAGACTTTTGCTCTTGATTTAATTTGAAATAATTTTCTATAAATTCAATTTTAAAGTTATTTTTAGCTAAGTCTATTTCATCATAAGGCAGACCAAAAAAGCTTAATTGAATATTTTTGTCAATAGTCATATCATCATTGATAACTATAGATATCATAGCTATTCCCTCATATGAATATTTTCTCCTATCTCTTATAAAATCAGATTCAGAATCATATAGATATTTCCCTTCTACAATTAGTTTGCCCGTTTCAATATCATCAACAATAGCACAATCTCCAGGTGCAATTTTAAAGCATTTTCCGTTTTGAAGAATTTTTGTTATTGGTACCTGTGAGGCTTCAGAAATTTTTTTATGTGATTCTAAGTGCATAGGCTCTCCGTGAACAGGTATAGAAATAAAAGGTTTGGTCCAGTTATACATTTGCTTTATTTCTTCTGCATGACCATGACCAGATACATGCACTAAATCATCATCAGCAGTAATAATTTCAATTTTTTGCCTTATTAATAAGTTTTTTAGAGCATTTATTGATTTTTCATTACCAGGTATGTCCTTAGAACTAAAAATTACTACATCATCTTTTTCCAAATGAATGTTCCGATGAGAGTTATAAGCTATCCTATATAAAGCAGATCTTTTCTCACCTTGACTGCCGGTACATATTATTACGAGATTTTCTTTTGGAATCAATGAGGCCTCTTCTTCAGAAATAAAAATTTCAGCATCTGTAATTAAATTTGATTTAACTGCTGCTTCAATATTCTTTTTCATACTTCTACCAATTAAAGCAATTTTTCTATTACTTTTCTTTGCAGCATTGGCGATATTTATAATTCTAGCAATATTTGATGAAAAGCATGTAACAACAATTCTATTTATGTATCTTGAAAAAACTTGTTTTAGTTCATTTTTTACGTCATTCTCAGAAGAAGAAAAACCTGGAACATCAGCATTAGTTGAGTCACCAATTAACGCTAATACACCCTCATTACCCAAGTCAATAAAGCTGTTTTTATTAAAAGCTTTTCCTAAGGTTGGGTTGCTATCTATTTTCCAATCAGCAGTATGCAATAAATTGCCATACTTTGTTTCAATAACTATTGCTTGAGGCTGAGGTATAGAATGATTTGTTTCTATAAATCTTAATTTAAAATTTTCTAAAAGTAGTTTTTTAGCTGAATCAAGTTCAAATAAATTAATAGAATCCAGTTTACCAAATTCTTTTAATCTATTTTCAATTAAAAGTTTTGGGAAACTAGAAGCATAAACAGGGCATTCTATCTTATCTGCTAAATATGCCACTGCCCCTGCGTGATCTTCATGACCATGACTAATAATAATAGCTTCAAGATTATTTTTAATTTCTTCAAGAAAATTAATTTTAGGCACAAGAAGATCTACACCTGGAAACTGCTCATCAGCAAATGATAAACCCAAATCAATCATAATCCATTTACCATCACAGCAATACAAATAACAATTTGCTCCAATTTCCCCTATTCCACCTAAAGATATAAAATACAGGCCTTTTTCATAAATTTTTAAATTATTATTTTTTTTTTAGCATTATAAATTGATCCAATAATTTGCAGACCCTCTAAGGTTAAATTTGGCCTAACAATGGGTTTGGGTTTAATATCATCTTTAAATATATTTGCCAGCCCTCCAGTAAGAATGATTTTTGGCTTAAATTTATTTTCTTTCGAAATTTTTTTAATTAGACCATTTATTGCTAGTAAATACCCCCAATAAAAACCTGATTGAATAGATTTTTTGGTATTATTAGCAATAACTTTCTTAGTTTTCATGATTTCGGTATTTTTTAATAATGATGCTTCGTTAATAAGAGTGTTTTTTGATAAATTCACACCAGGAAATATTATACCTCCTAGGAAAATATTTTTTTTTATTACTTCAAAAGTGGTGGCTGTTCCAAAATCAATAACAATGCTATTAGGAATTTTATTTCTAATAATAGCAGTTGAATTAGCAAGTCTATCAGCGCCAATTTCTTTTAAATTATAATTAATTTTTAAAAATGAGATAATATCTTTTGATTTAATAATAAATCCTTTAATCAAATTTTTTTTTAAAATATCTTTTATTATAGAATTTAAACTTGGCACAACAGAAGAAATAATTGCAATTTTACTATTATCTAATCTTTTTATTTTTGAATAATTTACAATTATAGAATTAGTCAAAGTTTTTAATTTATTTTTATTTTGTTTTGTATTTATTCTAATGATTTTTTTTATTAAATTATTTGAACTTACGGCAAAAACTATATTTGTATTACCTATGTCAATTAATATCATTAATAATCCTTGCTGAAAAAATATTTGCTTGCTTTCCATCCTTTTCTATTAAAATTGATCCATCAAAATTTAAATTTTTCAAAAATACATTTTGGTTTTTGCCATTAGGAAGTAAAATATTTATTGTTTCTCCTAAATATTGCATATTATTTTTAAATTTATCTATAATTATATTGTATTCTTTTTTTAAAATCATTTCATATTCAAGAAAAAATGCCTCTATCATATTTAAAAGGACTGCTTCATTTTTGATTTTGGGATTAAATTCTTTTAAGCAACATGTTTTGTAATCATTTATTTTTGGTGAATTTGAAATATTAATGCCCATACCTATAATTACATATTTCTTATTATTATGCTCAATAATCTCAGTCATTATTCCAGCAATTTTACTTTCATTGATTTTTATATCATTTGGCCATTTTATATGTATATTTTCGTTAATATAATAATTTAAAAATTTACAAATTGAATTTGCAGTAACCGCAGTAAACAAAAAATGATTTTGAATTGATAAATTAAATTCAAATAAAAAAGACAAATAAATATTTCCTTTAGGACTTATCCATTTATTACCCCTCCTACCAATACCAGATGTTTGCTCATCAGCAATCATACAAATATTATTACTTCCAATATACTTTTTTATATCTTTCATAGTGGATCCAACAGTTTCATTATGAATTAAACTAATATTTTTTCTTGTTAAAAATTCTGCTATTTTAATATTTACTGACACTAACTTAAATTAAAGAAATATTTGTAACAATGTTAGTCAATACAGTTGGTTTAACAATAAAAAATGAAATTATAATCATTAAAATCGTTAATATTACTTTAGCTTGACTACTGATTGTAAATTCAAAAATTTCTGAGTCTGTTTTATCATCAAAATACATACCTTTAATAATTCTTAAATAGTAAAATGCTGAAATTACACTAGCTAAAACACCTAGAACAGCTAATGAATAAAGTTGACTTTCTACGGCTGCAATAAACACGTAAAATTTTCCAAAAAAGCCTATAAAAGGTGGAATACCTGCCATAGATAACATTATTATTGCGAGGCAGACACTAATAATAGGATTTGATTTGCTCAATCCACTTAATTCATTGATCTTTTCAACATATGAATTTGATTTTTTGAGAGATAAAATAATTGAAAATACTGCAATATTCATCACAAGGTAAATAAACATATAAATCGAAGCACTTTTTAAACCTTGCTCACTTGCCGATACTAATGCAATTAACACATAGCCAACATGACCAATAGAACTATATGCAAGAAGGCGTTTTATATTTTTTTGAGCTATGGCAGCTATAGCTCCTAAAAACATAGAGGCTACAGATAAAAAGAAAATTACTTGTGTCCATTCAAAGTGAAATTTAGCAAATGGTTCAAGACAAAATCTAAATATTAATGCAGTTGCAGCTATTTTTGGAACAATTGCAAAAAAAGCTGTTATTGATGTTGGAGCACCTTCATAAACATCAGGTGTCCACATATGGAATGGAACAGCAGATACTTTAAATGCTAGTCCTACAAGTACAAAAACTAATCCAAAAACTAATCCAATTGGAAGACTTTCTAATTGATTTAAAGATTGGGATATTCCATCAAAAGAGGTGTGTCCAGTAAATCCATAAACTAAAGAAAAACCATAAAGTAAAATTCCAGAGGATAAAGCTCCTAAAATAAAATACTTAACACCAGACTCGGCTGACTCTATAGAATTTCTTTTAATTGAAGCAACAACATAAAGAGATAAGCTTTGAAGTTCTATTGCTAAATACATAATCATTAAATTTTTAGAACTTATCATTATCATCATTCCTAAAGTTGAAAATAAAAGTAGATTTGGTATTTCAAATCGACTTATTTTTTCATCTAAGAAATAATTTTTTGAAATAATTAAAGATGCTGCCGCACCTAGAATGGTTAAAATTTTAAAAAATTTTGTAAAAGATGTATTTGAGAAAAAATTTTCAAATAGAGCAAAGTTGGTTGAAAAATCAAAATATGTTAAAACAGCAGTAAATAATAAAGTTAAAATTGCAAAGTTAGTAGCCTTGATAAAAGAATTAGTTTTAGAAAATAAACCATACATTAAACAAGTCACAGACAGTATGGAAAGGGCTACTTCAGGTACAAAAAATATATGAATAAAATTATTTAGCATTGGCAAATTCATAGTTAATTATAATTGAATCTATTGGTAATCTCATGGGTTCAATAAAAACATTTGGGAAAATGCCAATAAATATAACAGCTATTGCGAGGGGAATTAGAATAATTTTTTCTCTGCTACTTAAGTCTAATATCTCATTCAATTTGCCATTACTAATCTCACCAAAAATAATTCGTTTGTACAAATAAAGCATGTAAACTGCTGAAAGGACAATGCCTGTTGCAGCACCAATCACAACAATACTTGAGTATTTAAAAGCTCCAACGATGACCAAAAATTCTCCAATAAAACCACTTGTACCCGGAAGGCCTACAGATCCTAACATAAATATCATAAAAACAGTTGCGTAAATTGGCATTCTATTAACTAAACCACCATAAAAATTAATATCTCGTGTATGCATTCGATCATAAATCACTCCTACACACAAAAATAAAGCTCCTGATACCACGCCATGACTTATCATTTGAATCATCGCTCCTTCTAGACCTTGAGAGTTTACTATAAATATACCAATAGTAACTAAGCCCATATGAGCTACTGAAGAGTAAGCAATTAATTTTTTAATATCAGTTTGAGCCAATGCAACAAGAGAAGTGTAAACTACAGCAACTATACTTAAAGTCATTATCAAAGGTGAGAAATATTCTGAAGCCTCAGGCAGCATTCCTAAAGAAAATCTGATAAATCCGTATCCTCCCATTTTCAAAAGCACCCCAGCTAATATTACTGAACCAGCTGTAGGGGCTTCAACATGAGCGTCTGGTAACCATGTATGAAATGGCCACATTGGAATTTTGACAGCAAAAGAAGCAAAAAAAGCTAACCAAAGATAAATCTGAACATTTTTAGTAAAATAGTTACCTTGCAAATCCTCAATACTCATTGAGTTTGTTAATCTATAAATTACAATTATAGCTATTAGCATTAATACTGATCCAAGAAGTGTATATAAAAAAAATTTAAAAGATGCATAAATTCTTCTCTCTCCACCCCAGATACCAATTATTAAATACATTGGTATTAAAACGACTTCAAAAAAAATGTAAAAAAGCAAAATATCAATAGAAGCAAACATTCCTATCATGACTGTTTCAAGAACTAAAAATAATATCATATATTCTTTAACTCTTTTCTTGATGCTTTCCCAACTTGCTAAGATGCACAAAGGTGTTAAAAAAGTACTTAGGATAACCATAAAGAGAGATATTCCATCAATGCCAATATGATAGTAAATATTAAAGTCATTGAACCATCTAAATTTTTCTTGAAATTGATAACCGGAATTACTGCTGTCGAACTGTAACCATATAAACAAACTTAAAAGAAAGACGCCAACTGATGTCAATAATGCAACTTTTTTAATATTATTAAGCGAGTTTTCATCATCCTTAATTAAAAGAATAACTAGCACACCCAACAAGGGTAAGAAAATAGTTAATGATAATATAGGTATATCAGTCATTTAATAATATATGAACCATGTCAGAATAATTACCAAGCCTCCAAGCATTACAAAAGCATAATGATATAAATAACCTGACTGGAAACGACTTAAATATTGTGAAGAAATAGATATTAATTTTGAAATTCCATTAGGCCCATATCCATCAATTAGTTTCTCATCACCTTTCTTCCAAAACAAATTAGCAAGATAGAAATAGGGTTTAATAAATATCGTATGATAAAGTTCATCAACATACCATTTATTAAGTGAGATTGAATAAAGAGGATCTAAATTATGAGCTAAATTTTTAGATAAATGATTTTTATAGAAATAGATTAGAGCAGCTAGCATAACACCTATAGCTACAGAGCTTTTTACGATTAAAGTTTGAATAAAAGGCAAATAGTGATGTTTGCCATCATGAAGAATTATAGCGTCTCCCCAAAAACTGTATTGCATTTTACCAATATAAAAATTTGAAAAAAGTAATCCGGCAAAAATTGATCCAAAGGCAAGTATTAATAGAGGTAGAGTCATCACTAGTGGAGACTCATGTGCATTATCGAAAGTTTTTTTATCAGATCTTGTTTGACCATGAAATGTCATAAACAATAATCTCCATGAATAAAAAGCAGTTAAAAGAGCTGTTAAAATACCAACTATATAAGCAAATGTAGCCATAGATGAACTTGAATAATAAGCATTTTCTAAAATACTTTCCTTAGAGTAATAACCAGAGAAGTATGGAAAACCTATAATAGCAAGTGATCCTAACCACATCATAGTGCCAGTGAAAGGAATTTTTTTAAATAATCCACCCATTTTGCGCATATCTTGCTCATGATGCATTGCATGAATTACTGATCCAGCTGATAAAAATAATAGTGCTTTAAAAAAGCCGTGAGTCATCAAATGAAAAATTGAAGCATTATAAGCTCCTAAACCTGCAGCAAAAAACATATAGCCTAGTTGACTACATGTTGAATACGCAATCACTCTTTTTATATCATTTTGAGTAAGTGCAATACTTGCAGCAAAAATAGCAGTAGAAGCTCCTATAAAAGTAATAAATAAATTTGTAAATAAAGCGTACTCAAATAATGGGCTCATTCTAGATACTAAAAATACACCAGCTGTGACCATTGTAGCCGCATGGATTAAAGCTGAAACAGGCGTTGGCCCTTCCATTGCATCGGGCAACCATGTATGCAGACCAAGTTGAGCTGATTTACCCATTGCGCCTATAAACAAAAGAAAACACAATAAATCAATTGTGCTGAAGCTAAGACCTATAAATTGTATTGAATGATCTTTAAAACTTTCTGCATTATCAAAAATAACACTAAATTCTATAGATCCAAAAATATAAAAAATACCTGCAATGCCTAAAGCATATCCAAAATCTCCAATTCTATTTACAAGAAAAGCTTTTATAGCAGCATTATTTGCAGAAGGTTTATGATGCCAAAAACCTATTAATAAATATGATGCAAGTCCCACACCCTCCCAGCCAAAAAACATCTGTAACAAATTATTACTTGAGACCAACATCAACATAAAAAAAGTGAAAAGACTTAAATATCCCATAAATCTCTCTTTGGATGGATCATCACTCATGTAGCCAATTGAGTAAAGATGAACACACGCTGAAACACTACAAACAACAATAAACATTGTTGTTGTTAATGAGTCCAAACGTATTGACCAATCAACTATAAAATTCCCTGAAGTAAACCAATTAAAAATATATATAACTTCCATTTCTCTTTCACCCAAATAAGAGAAAAATAAAAACCAAGATAAAATAGCTGATATAAAAAGGAATGAAGTAGTTATAATTTGAGAGGCTCTAAAACCAAAAATTTTTCCAAATAAAAAACAAAATAAAAAACCAAGCAAAGGAAGAAATACAATTATTTGAGCCATAATTATAATTTATCCTTTTAATTTATTTATTTTATTAACTTCAATAGAGCCTAAGTTTCTATAAAAAACAACTAGTATTGCTAAACCAATCGCTGCTTCAGCAGCAGCAACTGTTAAAGTTAGCATAGCAAAGATTTGACCTGAAATATCATTCAAGAAAACAGAGAAAGATATTAAATTTATGTTTACAGATAATAAAATTAATTCAATAGACATTAAAATTATAATTACATTTTTTTTATTTAAAAAAATTCCAAGAACTCCAATTGTAAAAATGATTGCTGCAAGAAATAAATAATGTTCTAAGTAAATCATTAAATACCCTCTCCTAATTTTACTTTTTTCTTTTCTATTGCTTTGTTAGCATCAATATAATTTTGTGAAGATATATTTTGCCTTTTTACCTGACCTCTATCTCTAAGTGTGAGAGTTATTGAGCCAACCATAGCTACCAAAAGAATCAAACCACTTATTTGAAATAAATAAAAATAATCAGTATATAAAACTTGACCAATTAATTTGGTGTTTTCTATTTTGTTGATTTGAGGTGATTGAACAAATTTACTTAGTGTATTCTCAGAGAAAGATTTACTAAGAAATAAAATCCCTAACTCAATGATTAAAACTATTCCTAATAATGCTCCAAATGGCAAATATTGAAGAAACCCTTCTCTTAACTTTACAAAATTTATATCAAGCATCATTACAACAAATAGAAAAAGTACGGCTACAGCGCCAACATATACCACGACTAAAATCATGGCTAAAAATTCAGCCCCTAACAAAACAAATAATCCAGATGCATTAACAAAACTTAAAATTAGAAATAAAACAGAATGAACTGGATTTCTTGCACTTATAACCATTAAAGCTGATAAAACTGCAACAAGAGAAAAAATATAAAATGTAATTGAATATAAATACATTAACGATATTTCCTATCTAAATAAATATTTTGAGCTATTTCGTGCTCCCAACGCTCTCCATTCTCCAAAAGTTTTTCTTTTGTGTACATCAATTCTTCTCTTGTTTCTGTTGCAAATTCAAAATTAGGACCTTCAACAATAGCATCAACTGGACATGACTCTTCGCAAAGACCACAATATATACATTTACTCATATCAATATCATATCGAGTAGTTCTTCTACTTCCATCTTCTCTTGGTTCAGCTTCAATTGTTATTGCTTGAGCAGGACAAACTGCTTCACACAATTTACAAGCAATACATCTCTCTTCACCGCTTGGATACCTTCTAAGTGCATGCTCCCCTCTAAATCTTGGGCTTAAAGGACCTTTTTCATGAGGATAATTTATTGTTACCTTAGCTTTAAACATATACTTTAAAGTTAAAAACATTCCCTGGAAGAGTTCGAAAAGAGTAAATGATTTTATATATTTAATCATAACGAGTTTGGCACCATATCAAATGCAATTAAAAAGCCTGCAGTTAAAACAACCCATAATAGAGATAGGGGTAAGAAAATCTTCCAACCTAATCTCATTAATTGATCATACCTATATCTTGGAAAAGTTCCGCGAACCCATATAAACAAAAATAAAATAAATATAACTTTAATTACAAACCAAATTACACCTGGAATTGCATTAAAAGGAAATATGTCAAATGGAGGCAACCAACCTCCCATAAATAGTATAACGGTCATTGAGCTCATTAAGATCATACTCGCGTATTCTCCAAGGAAAAATAAAACAAAAGACGCTGATGAATATTCAGTAAAAAAACCAGCAACAAGAGTTGATTCATCTTCAGGTAAATCAAAGGGCAATCTATTTGTTTCTGCTAATGCAGATATAAAAAAAACAATAAACATTGGTAAAAGAGGAATCGCAAACCAAACAGTTTCTTGAGCCTCAACTATCTTCGTTAGATTCAATGAACCAACACATAACAGCACAGTTATAATCACAAAACCTATTGACACTTCATATGAAACCATTTGAGCGGCTGATCTAAGTGCGCCAAGAAATGGGTATTGAGAATTACTTGCCCATCCTGCCATTATTATTCCATATACACCTAGAGATGAGACAGCAAATAAATACATTATCCCTACATTTATATCAGCAATAACCCAATTAGGAGCAAATGGAATTACTGCCCATCCTGCTAAACTTAGGACCATAGTAATAATTGGAGCTAATAAAAAAACTATTTTATTAGAATTGGCTGGAACAATATTTTCTTTAGTTAATAATTTAAGAGCATCAGCAAAACTTTGGAGAATTCCAAAAGGCCCTACAACATTTGGACCTCTTCTAAGTTGAATCAGGGCAAGTACTTTTCTCTCTGCGTAAACTAAAAATGCTACTGAAATTAATACAGGCATTAAGACAGCCAATATCTGAGCAATAATTATGCTGCCTGGAATGATTAAATCATTTAAATATGAAAAATTATTCATGAAACTTTAACTTTATTAAGTATTTCATTTGTACATTTAGCCATAGTTTCAGAAGCTCGTGAAATTGAATCATTCATATAGAAATTCTTAATGTTGTAAGAAAAATTCTCATCTTTTATTTTTTCTTTAGATGAAAAAGATAATTTAGATGAATTAGTAACTTCTAATAAAGCTAGGAAATTTTTATTTTCATTAACTAATTTTTTTCTAACATCATTGAGATTATTAAAATCTAAACCACAATTAAGAAGATCGCTTAATACTCTAAATATTTTCCATTCTTCTTTTGAGTCACCTAAAGGATTGTGACATCGCGATGTTTGAATTACCCTACCTTCAATGTTCATAAAAGTAGAAGATTTTTCTGTATAAGCAGGTGTGGGCAAAATTATATCTGCATGTTGAGCATTGATATCACCATGATGACCGCAATATACCACAAAAGATTCTTCCAGCGATTTTGGATTAATTTCATCTAAACCTAATAAGAATACAACAGGTTTATTTTTATCAATTTTTTCTTTAAGTTTTTTTTCAAAATCATCATCAAAAACTTTATTAACAAAACCAAGCTCCAATGATCCTACTCTTGATATATCTTGGTTTAAAATATTTAATGGATTAAAAGAACTTGAAAAGTTTAATAATTTTTTTGCAATTTCAGCACAAGTTTTTAAAATTGAACTACCCTGACTTGTATTGATTGCTGATGTCCCAACAATGATTATAGGATTTTTAGCATTAAATAAATCTTTTGAAAATTCCGATTTATTTTCTAAAATATCATTAAGTCCACCTAAAGAATTAGAAATTTTTGAGTAAGAGTAATTTAAATCAAGATCAGGACCAATAAGCCCTACTTTACAGTTATTATTAATAAAAGCTTTTCTTATTCTTGCATTTAAAACGCTTGCTTCCCATCTTGGGTTAGTTCCAACTAATAGAATTGCATCAGCATTTTCAACTTCTTGAATAGAAGAATTAAATTTATAACTTTCATCTTCGTTATGGACAATCTGCGCATTATCAAATCTACAATCATATAATTCAGAACCTAGTCCTATAGAAAAAAGTTTTGTCGCTATTATAGTTTCAGCATCTGTAAATTTTCCAGATAAAGTTATAGTTTTATCTTTTCCTCTTTTATTTATTTCATTTTTAATTTTATTTAATGCATTATCCCAATCAGAGATATTCAGTTTGTTATCTTCTCTGATATATACCTTATCTAATCTTTGTCTTGATAGACCATCTATAGCAAATCTTGTTTTATCATTAATCCATTCTTCATTTGTATCTTCATTTATACGAGGTAACACTCTTAAAACTTGTTTACCTCTTGTATCAACTCTTATACTTGATCCAATTCCATCTAAAACATCGTGAGTTTCAGTTTTACTTAATTCCCAAGGTCTAGATTTAAATGCATAAGGTTTGTTTGTTAAAGCTCCTACTGGACATAAATCAATAACATTTCCAGATAATTCAGAGTTGATAGTTTTTTCTAGATAAGTTGTAATTTCAGCGTTCTCTCCCCTTCCAAGAAGCCCTAAATCGTCAACACCAGCTACCTCTGTCGAAAATCTTACACATCTTGTGCAGTGAATACATCTAGTCATAATGGTACTTACTAATGGCCCCATGTGTTTATTTTTTACAGCCCTCTTATTTTCTTCATATCTTGATTTATCAAAACCATAATGTAGGGCTTGATCCTGAAGATCACACTCACCTCCTTGATCACAAATTGGACAATCTAAGGGATGGTTTATCAAAAGAAATTCCATAACACCTTTTCTTGCTTTTTTAACCATTTCAGAATCTGTCTTAATAACCATTCCGTCTCCAGCAGGCATAGCACAAGAAGCAATTGGTTTTGGGGGGCCTTTCTCCATTTCTACAAGGCACATCCTACAATTACCGGCAATGGATAATTTTTCATGATAACAAAATCTTGGAATTTCTGCACCAGCTAATTCACAGGCTTGCATTACTGTCATACCATTCTCAAATTCAACTTTTTTATTATCAATAGTTATAGTAGGCATTAAGCAACTTCTCCCAGTCTGTATTTTTTAATTCTTCTTTCAACTTCAGGTCTAAAGTGTCTCATAAGCCCTTGTATTGGCCAGGCAGCTGCATCTCCTAAAGCACAGATAGTATGACCTTCAACCTGTTTAGTAACATCTAAAAGCTTATCAATATCATTAACTTGTGCGTTGCCTTTAACCATTTTTTCCATCATCCTAAACATCCAACCTGTTCCTTCTCTACAAGGTGTGCATTGACCACAACTTTCATGCTTATAAAAATGAGAGAGCCTGCATATAGCCTCAACAATATCTGTTGACTTATTCATTACTATAACTGCTGCCGTGCCAAGGCCACTTTGAACTTCCTTTAAGCTATCAAAATCCATCTTAACTGTGTCACATATTGATTTCGGAATAAGGGGGACGCTTGCACCTCCTGGAATTACTGCTAATAAATTATCCCATCCACCAATTACTCCACCGGCATGATTTTCAATAAGTTCTTTCAATTCAATACCCATTTCCTCTTCAACGTTACATGGGTTATTTACATGCCCTGAGATACTAAATATTTTTGAACCGGTATTATTTTCTCTACCTAAACTTCTAAACCAAGATGATCCTCTTCTAAGAATAGTAGGTGCTACAGCTATGGTTTCAACATTTGTAACGGTAGTTGGACACCCATATAACCCAGCACCTGCTGGAAAAGGAGGCTTTAATCTTGGTTGACCTTTTTTTCCTTCAAGACTCTCTAAAAGAGCTGTTTCTTCACCACAAATATAAGCTCCAGCACCTCTGTGTAAATAAATATCATAGTTCCAGTTAGTTCCACATGCTTTCTTACCAATTAAATTATTCTCATATGCTTCATCGATTGCCTTTTGAAGATTTGATGCCTCATCATAATATTCACCCCTAATATAAATGTAACAAGTATGTGCGTGCATAGCAAAACCAGCAATCAAACAACCCTCTAATAAAAGATGTGGGTCGTTTCTCATTATTTCTCTGTCTTTACATGTTCCAGGCTCTGATTCATCAGCATTGACTACTAAATAATGAGGCTTTCCAGAATCTTTTGGCATGAATGACCATTTTAATCCAGCAGGAAAACCAGCTCCACCCCTTCCTCGTAATTGACTACTTTTAATTTCCTCGACAATAAAATCAGATCCTTTTTCAATAATTTCTTTAGTGCC
Organism: Alphaproteobacteria bacterium; assembly: GCA_045560945.1. Lineage (GTDB taxonomy): Bacteria > Pseudomonadota > Alphaproteobacteria > HIMB59 > CACPNW01. The sequence continues at coordinate 19,979 of JBJKYR010000062.1, forward strand.
AGACCAAACACCTCTGTTTTTAGCTCCAGTTAAAGACCAATCGTCAAAGCCATATAAATTTTTAAAAATTTTATCTTCCTCTCTAAGCATTTTTTTCTCTTTGAGGGTGGGATGTTTGTCTTCCTATTTGGGAGCCTTTGTTAATTTTTTTACTTTGTTTTAAATTAGTTAATATTTGTTTAAAACTATCTTCATCAAGGTCTTCATAATAATCATCATTTATTTGAACCATAGGAGCATTACAACAAGCACCTAAGCATTCAACTTCAACAATAGTAAATTTTTTATCATCAGAAGTTTCACCTAGTTTAGTATTTGAAACTTCTTTAGCAACTTTAGCAAGCTTATCACTCCCTCTTAGCCAGCAAGGGGTTGTTCGACAAATTTGAACAAAGTTTTCACCAACTGGCTCAAGATTAAACATAGAATAAAATGTAGCTACTTCTAAAACACGGATGTACGACATGCTTAAAGTTTCAGCAACTTTTTCAATAACAGTTTTGCTTAACCATCCTGAGTTTTGTCTTTGAGCAAGATCAAGAAGTGGGATGACGGCACTTTGTAATCTTGAGTCAGGATATTTTTTTATGATCTCTGAAGCTTTTTTGAAATTTTCTTCAGACCAATTAAAGTTTTCATCTGAAATATTATAGACTTTATTCTTCATACCTGGGTGTTTCATCGATCTATTTCCCCAAATACAATATCAAGACTCCCAAGAATCGCAGCTATGTCTGCCATTAAATGCCCTTTTGATAAAAAATCAAGTGTTTGTAGATGTGCAAAACCTGGTGCTCTTATTTTACATCTGTAAGGTTTATTTGAACCATCAGAAGCTAAAAAAACACCAAACTCACCTTTAGGTGCTTCTACAGCGTTATAGGTCTGACCTTCAGGAACTCTGTATCCTTCTGTAAATAATTTAAAATGATGGATTAATGACTCCATAGATTGTTTCATTTCACCTCTTTTTGGGGGAGTAATCTTATTATCAACTACAGAAATGTCTCCAGACTTAATTTGTGATAAACATTGTTGAATAATTGAAATACTTTGTCTCATTTCTTCAATACGAACTAAATACCTATCAAAGCAATCACCTTTTTTTCCAATAGGTATTTCAAAATCAACTTTATCGTATGCATCATAAGGTTGAGAACGTCTTAAGTCCCATGCAACACCAGCACTTCTTAAGACTGGGCCTGAGCATCCCCATTCAATTGCCTCTTGCTTAGATATAACTCCAATATCAACAGATCTTTGTCTTAATATTCTATTGTTTGTTAAAAGATCTTCAAGATCATCAATAAATTTAGGTAAGGTTTTAAAATGTTCATTTAATTTTTCTTCCATGCCTTCAGGCATATCTTGATGAACACCCCCAGGTCTAAAATAAGCTGCATGAAATCTAGCTCCTGATACAGCTTCATGAAATTGAAGAAGTTTTTCACGTTCTTCAAAACACCATAAGAATGGAGTAACTGCGCCAATGTCAGCAGCATAAGCAGGAATATTTAATAAGTGATTTAATAATCTTGTGATTTCAGCAAAAATAACTCTTATATATTGGGCTCTTTGAGGCACTTCAATTTTAAGAAGAGTTTCAGTAGCAAGTGCAAAGGCGTGCTCTTGACACATAGGAGAAACATAATCTAATCTATCAAAATACGGGACAGCTTGAAGGTAAGTTTTGTATTCAATTAATTTTTCAGTTCCTCTATGTAGTAATCCGATATGAGGTTCTGCTCTCTCAACAACTTCTCCATCAAGCTCAACTACTAATCTCAAAACTCCATGTGCAGCTGGATGCTGAGGACCAAAATTAATAGTTGTTGTATTTACTTCTATTTCTTTCATATTTATTCTTGTTTGTTATTATCATCTATACCTTCAGGCATGCCCTCCCATGGAGAGGTATAATCAAAATCTCTATATTCTTGTGCTAATTTAACAGGTTCATGAATAACTTTTTTTTCAACATCATCATACCTAACTTCAGTATGCCCTGTTAATGGAAAATCCTTTCTAAGAGGATGACCTTCAAAATTATAATCGGTCATAATCCTTCTTAAATCAGGGTGATGATTAAATTTGATGCCAAATAAATCATAACACTCTCTCTCATACCAATCTGATGCTTTAAAAATTTGAGTGATACTATCTATACTTTCATTTTCATTAATAGATGTTTTTAAAACTATTCTTTTATTTTTTTTCATACTTAAAAAAATATAAATCATCTCAAATCGCTTTTCTCTGGATGGGTAATCTATAGCAGTTATGTCAATTAACTGATCAAAACTAAATAATTCATTATCTTTTAATTCATTGAAAATTTGTAATATGTTTTCTTTTTTAAAGAATGCTTGATAAAATATACTTTTATCCTCAATTGAAGATAGGTCAGAAATTTTTTTTAAATCTTCCAGCATTGATTATCTTACAAATTTATTTTTTCTTTTAATTTTTTTTTGTAATTGTAAAATGCCATATACCAAGGCCTCTGCAGTTGGAGGGCATCCAGGCACATAAATATCAACTGGTACAATCCTATCGCAACCTCTTACAACAGAATAAGAGTAGTGATAATATCCACCACCATTAGCACAAGATCCCATAGATATTACCCATCTAGGTTCTGGCATTTGGTCATAAACTTTTCTTAATGCTGGTGCCATTTTGTTAGTTAAAGTTCCAGCAACAATCATTACATCAGATTGACGAGGACTTCCCCTTGGTATTACACCAAATCTATCAAGATCATATCTTGCCATATATGTATGGATCATTTCAACCCCACAACAAGCTAAACCAAAAGTCATTGGCCACAAAGAGCCTGTTCTTGCCCAGGTCAAGAGTTTATCAAAATTTGCAACTAAAAATCCTTTAGAATTTAGTTCATCACCAAAATTATCTTCATTAATTTCTACTCCCATTCGAGAGCTCCTTTTTTCCACTCATAAATAAAACCAATAGTCAGAATTAATAAAAAAATCATCATTGACCAAAAACCAAATAAACCAATACTTCCTAGTGATATTGCCCAAGGAAACAAAAAAGCTACTTCTAAATCAAAAATTATAAACAGGATGGCTACCAAATAAAACCTTACATCAAACCTTCCCCTAGCATCATCAAAAGCCTCAAAACCACATTCATATGCAGAGAGTTTTTCATTATCTGGATTCCTCTCACCAACAACAAAAGACAAAGTAGTCATTCCAATTGCTAAGGCAAAACCAATAATAATGAAAATTAGAATTGGTAAATATTCTGATAAATAATTTTCCACTTTATATATGTTTCTACAAACAAATGTTTTACTAATCTATTTAGTGGATTATTCAAGGATAACAATCCATGATTTCTGCGACTAATGTTTAATAATTAGAGTAATTTTTTTTAATACTATTATTGCTACTACTTTTAAAAATAAGCAAAAAAACTGGCGCGAGAGACGGGATTCGAACCCGCGACCTCTGCCGTGACAGGGCAGCGTTCTAACCAGCTGAACTACTCCCGCGCATGGTGGGTGTTGAGAGACTCGAACTCCCGACCCTCT
>JBJKYR010000063.1:0-22063 GCA_045560945.1 Alphaproteobacteria bacterium
GCTGAATTACTAAATAAATTTGAGTACCACATGAGTACCACAAACTTAGTTCTATTTTATCATATCACTTAAAAAGTTAGTAGAAGAAACCCTATAAAGATAGAGTGTTAAAAATTCCACCCTTCTATATGGATAATGTACGACTTTGAGCCTCGCGTAAGAGTTCTGTGTAAAAAATAGAAGGTAATGAATCATTTCTTTGAAAACATTAGACTTTTGATTCTCCCTTACTTCTCTTTACCTCTCATTTAGATTCAATTTCATCTCATTTTCATCAAATTTCAAGCATAATTGATCAACTTTTAAGTGAGTTGGTGGTAGGATAATCGTGATGAAAAAAGAAAGTTTGATATTAATAATTTTATTAATTGGATTAGGAATATATGAATTTAAAGATGATAGGTTTGGTTTAGTTGATAAAGGTAAATTAATTATTAATAATATATATTCAAAATATTTTAATACTGGAGAAATTATAAAATATTCTTGTAGTTCAATCACTTGTTATAAGGGCAATGACTATAAAGGTATCCCAAAATGTATAGTTGGATGGAATAATAAAAAAATATATCAAACTGGCTTTGTTATAGACACTAAAGAAAAAATTGTAAGAATAAGTGAAGCCGACAATTTATATGCTTTTCCTATTTATGATTTAAAGTACGGCGAAAGTTATCAAAAAGGAAGAGGATTAGGTTTTAGCATCAAAGAAGGGGATATTGAGTATTTCTTTTCTTTTAATGAGACAAATAATAAATATGAATTTTGGTATAGGTCTCATCCTGAATTGCAACAAAGGCATTCTGAAAAAGGATCTTGTCAAAAAGAATAAAAAAAATGACTAAAAAAAAGAAACAAACTTTAAAATTTTTATATAATGATCGTTCTGGTGCTTCTTATGAGAAGCAAATTAAAAAATTTATTAAAGATAATTTTATAGGTAAAGCAGAAGCATTAGCGCTAGTAGAAGAAGATAGAAGAAATTTAGAATATCTTGAAGAAAAATTTAAAAAGAATAAAGAAATCGTATTTGCAGGAGTTGAACAATTTGCAGATGCTTTAGAGTTTGCTCATGACTCCCTCAAAAAAGATAAAAAATTTGCTTTAGAGATTATTAGAAAATATAAATACAAGGAAGTTTTTAAATATTTTCATGATTCCCTAAAGAAAGACAGGGAGATTGTTTTAGAGGCAGTAAAGGCAAATGGTTATTACTTACAATATGCACACGACTCCTTCAAGAAGGACAGGGACATTGTTTTAGAAGCAGTAAAAACAAATGCACATGGTTTACAATTTGCCGACCATTCTCTTAAGAAAGATAAGAAGATTCTAATTGAGATGTTAGTGCATGATGATTCACAATGGTTTGGTTTAAAATACATAGATGACTCTTTAAAAAAAGATAAGGAATTTGCACTAGTTGTTCTTAATTATGTTGGTGAAGCTTTGGAATTTTTTGATGAATCTCTAAAAAAAGATAAGGAAATTGTATTAACAGCAGTAAAATCTTGGGGAGAGGCTCTTAAGCATGCTAATCAGACACTGAAAAAGGACAGAGAGATTGTTTTAGAAGCAGTAAAAGAAAATGGATGGGCATTAGAGTTTGCAGATAAATCACTTAAAGAAGATCCTAAAATTATTGCAAACATTAAAAAAGATAAGTGGTATAAAGCTGGTAAGGGTGAGTGGGATGATAAAAAATAAAATAATAATATTAAAGATGTTTACAAAAATATTAAATGACTAAAAAACAAAAAATAGAAACAAGGGATTGGACATACTTAGGCGAGGTTAAGAATGGTAAGCCTCATGGAAAAGGAGTAAGAAATTGGGCTAGTCATGTTAAATTTAAATCTGACTCTCAATATAAGGGTCAATTTAAAGCAGGTAAAGAACATGGCTTTGGAAAACTAAAAATAGATCAAAAAGGTGAAATTGATTATTATGAGGGCAGTTTTCAAGAAGGGAAATTTCATGGAAAAGGAATTTATTATTCTGAATTTAAAAATAAAAAAAAATTTGAGTCAAAGCATATTGGTTTTTGGAAAAATGGAAGAGCTATTAAAGGAAAAATATTAGAATATGGAGACACTTATCATGGAGATTGGAAAAGTACTATAGATGTAGATTGGAGTGTTCCGCTCAAACAAGGAAAAGGTTAGAATAATTTATCCTGGAGGCAGTAAATTTGTTGGTGAATTTTATAATGATTCCCCTTTAAGAGGAGAAGGCACAATTCACTATAGTGATGCCAAGTATATTGGAAAAATGAGAACTAAAGATCAAAGCATTGGTTTAAATCCACATGGTGAAGGAATATTAACTTATAGAAATGGTGATAAATTAATTGGCTATTGGAAAGATGGTGAGCCTACAAAAGCTTATGAATATACTTTTTCTTATAAGAAAGAAGTGAAAATTGAATACAAGGGAGGTTTAAAAAAAGGAGCATTTCATGGGAGGGGAATCGCTAAAACTATTAGAACCTCAGTACCAAAATACTTTTATGAAAAAGGAACTTTTTTAAATAACCTTTTAGAGGGTAGAGGAATAAAAATTTATTATGATGATAGAAATTTTAGTCGCTCTGTTTATATTTATAAAGGCGAATTTAAAAAAGGTAAAAGTCATGGGAAAGGACTAGAATGGGTATTCCCCGATAAGCACTTTATAGAAGGTGTATTTAAAAATAATAAATTTCAAGGATCAAAAAAAAGTACCCTAACAAAAAAAGTTTTTAAAATAATATTAGATGCAAATAATCTTAACAAATAATTATATCAAATGACTAAAAAAGAAAAAATAAAATTAGAAAATATGAGATATTTTGGTTTGCATAGTGATCCTTTTTATGAAGGAGAACTTGTGAATGGCAAACCACATGGGCAAGGTAAACTTACTTTTGAAAAATTTGATGATAAATATGAGTCTTCTTTTGATGGATTATTTGAGGAAGGTATTCCGATTGAGGGAAAATTTACTTGGGGATACGACGGAACAATTTTTGATGGAAAGTTTGATAAAGAAAATTCACGGAGTGGTAAAGGGCGAATTATTTATACAGATGGTAGCGAGTATGTTGGAGAATGGTATCGTGATGAAAAAGTTGGACAAGGAACAATGGTTTTTAGTAATGGTACAGAATTTACAGGTCATTGGCATGACAATTGCCCTTCAGATGGAGTAATGATTTATCCTGATGGAACAAAATTTAAGGGAGGGTTCAAACTAATTTCATATGATTTTGAAGGTGGTGAGATTATTTACCCTGATGGATCAAAATTTAAAAGTGAATTTCTCACTTTTGATGAAACGGTGAGGTCAGATTTTGAAGGAACAATGTTTTATTCTAATATACCTAATAAAGAAGGGATCGTTGAGGGAACACTTCACATCAATCATGTAATGAAAGTTAATTATTGGTCGGGTTCTTATACTTACATGTTGCTTCCAAGTAAAAAAGATAAATTTAAACCAAAAAAAATATAATTCTCATTTACACCATAATATAAACAAACAATCTTCACTATTCATCAATAAATAAAAGTATGAACAAAATACTTTTTTTCTTACTGATGATTTATTCTCCTCTATCTTTTGCTAACTCTAAAACTTCTGCTACCGAATATTCACTCTTGATTGATGAGGATTGGAGTTCTGTTATGTTTATTTACAGAAGTATGGATAATGAAGAAACTGGAGAAATAATAACTTATGGTGGGTATAAGTGGTTTGAGGAAACCTATAATCATTCTTCACACTCAACTACTACTTTTATTCAACCAGCTGATATCGGTATTAGTGGTGATATGTATTCGTGGATGAAAGAGAGATATCAACTGCAAAGATTTAATTACTCCTTTAATTACATAGGAAATGATCAGGTCATAAATTTTGAGTCTCCTGAAGCTATTCAAGTAATTAGTGGGTATGTTACGAGAAGTGAGCCTTTTTCCATATCTACTCTTTCCAGCACCACTTGGTATTCAGGAACATATGATCCAATTAAAACTATAGATGATTTAAAAGTTGTCGCAAAAAATAATGCGAGAACATTTTGTAATATTTTATCAAATCCTATTGTTATTAATTCAACTAATACTGAATTAAAAATAAATAATTTACCTAAATTTATGAAAACATATGGATTTGAGTGTGATCAAAATCTTAATTTAATTTAATTTACCTCTCATTTTCATTAATTTTCATATATATTTGATCTACTTTTAGGTGTGTTAGTGTTAAAATAATTTTATGCAATTAATTAAAAAATTTTTTTCTAGTTTATTGGCAATATGGGTATTCATTCTCTTTATTGCAGCAATCATAATGATTACTACCATCAACATTTATTTCGGTTTATTTATTTTTTTAATTCTAGGAATAATAATTGTATATTTAATAAAAAGAGGAAGAAGATTTGACAGTAAGGACAAGTCTAGTCCTAGCACATGCTCTTTATGTGAAGGGCAAGGTAGAGTAAGATCAAAAACAAAATGGTTTCTTAGTCTTGAAAGCTCTTGTCCAATTTGTGAAGGTAAGGGATATTCAGATACAAATCCCTCACACTCAGACAAAAATAAATACAAACCAATTAATAATTCAGGGGATGGTTTTTTTGGATTTGTAGGTCTTTTAATATTTTTTGCTATAATATTATCACTTCAGTATAAAAGAATTTCCCCTACCCTTGATAGGTTAGGTAATTTTAATCAGAATTTAGAATTTAAAAAAAACTTGGGAAACCTGATTTTAAAGGAATCAAATTTGATAGTGAAATAATAAAAAAAAATAGTATTGCTAAGAAAGTGCCAGTTATAAAATCAGGAAAAAAAGAGCTTTATGATTTTTGTGAAAAAGAAGGATTTAATATAACAGACAAAGATTTAAAAGAATGCGGTTTGCTTATTAACAAACGATTGCTTGAAGCTAATATCAATCCTACAGAAATTGATACCAGTGAAGAGACAGAGCAAATATTAAATAAACTTGAAGAGCAAGGCAAGATCATAAAGAAAATGGAACAAAGAGAAAAATTTAAGCAAGCAATTAATGTTTATAAAGCATATAAAAATTTAGGACTTTTTTAATTCTATCATTCCTTCAAAGGTATTTCGTAGTTTTCATTCTTTAATTTATTATTTATATTTTATTTTACCATCATTACTAAAATGAATGACTGTACCATCTTTTAGTTTTGCAGATCGTACTTGCAATTTGTATTTTTTTTCTAAATTTTCAGAAGTATCATTTTCATTGGTTTTTATATGAGACAATGATCCTTCAATCCAAGTTTCCATAGTAGCATCAATCGGAATCCATTCTCCATTTATACCGACTTCATTCCATTGATGTCCTCCGAATGAATAGTCTCCACCTGTTGTTATACCACCATAATATCCTCCAACTGATTTAGCAGGAATTCCAATACTTTTTATTAATGATGTTAATAAGTCGCTAATTTCAGTACAATCACCCTTACCTTTTTCAAGGATTGTTAAGGGGTCTACAACTTCTTCATTTTCAGCTGAATAAACAATATTATCAGCAATCCATTCTGCAATGTAGATAATTTTTTCTTCATCACTAAGATTGTTAATTTTTTGATTAATTTCGTTGTTATTGAGTGTTTTTTCTTCAAGTAATATTCGCTCTTTAATAAAATCCATACTTATTTCATTAAGATTATTATTTTTATTTTTAAAATTATTTGTTTCTATTTTTTCTTCGTCTGTAATCTTTTCATAAGAAAATTTACTGTGTTCACCTAAATATAACAAACGCCATTTATCTTTCTTCAAGTTCACATGTTGACTTGGAGTTGCCTCTACAAAAGAGTTATTATAATCACCAATAATTAGATATACAATCCCTTCAATTTCCTTACCTTTTAATTCTTTATATAAAGTTTCATTCTTATAAAAACTCTCATCTAAATTTATTGAATTTAAAACAAATGTATCAGCTATATAACTGATGTCAGTAGCCTTATCTTTTGGCTCTAAGCGTAATTCAATAGGGTAAGAAAATTCTATATTCAAAGTTAAATTTTTATTATCACCAGAATATATATAAAAAGAAAATCCAGAAGTATCAGCTATTTTATATATTTTTTTTTCCACTCCATTAATAATTTTATTTTTACTTTCTAAAATTGTGTATTGAACTAGTGAAAGATTAGCTTCTCCTAATTCTCTAATTAAAATAGAATCATTGATTTTTAAATTCTCATTTTTAACCCAAGAAAAAAGAGCAAAAAAATCATTTAATGTATAATTTATATTATCAGTTATCTTCTCAGTGAGTTCACCATTCACATTCCCACTATATGTTAATTTATTTTCTTTCAATTGAAGTGAGGAATGCATAGAAAAAGTTGAAGATTCTCCATCCACATGTTGATGAATAAAATTAAAAGGAGGTGATGTGTGAAAAAGCGCCTTTATAGAAAACAAATACTCGTCTACCACTCCATAATTTATAAAAGAAAAAAATAACTTTTCATTGTGATGTAATAATAACTCCTCATTACTATTATATATAAAATTGATTTTTTCTGATAAATAACCATTTTTATGATTTTTATTTTCACTATCATCATAGTATGATCCATACCATCTATCATCAAATCCATTTTCTAAAAAAGATAATACTTCTTCATCTGTTGCCTTATATATTTCCGCAGCCTGTGGAGAGTGAATTCCGATTATTATAAAAAAACTAAAAATTAAAATTATATTTTTCATAAATTGATAAACTATACATTTATTAAAATTATGTGTTAAGTTAAAAATAATCCCCTTAACCTTTGCAGAATTTTACCTTCATATTAATTTACCATTTTTTGAACTCTTCTTCGGTGATAAGCTGGCGGTGGTACATCTCCCTCACCATATCATCAGAGATACTTGTGAGACGCTGACCTCTTTTCACAAAATCTACATAACCTTCTAAGTTACTTGTATCTCTAACTAGTGTTTCATAACTAGTTTCATTCCTAGTTTCGTAGGAAGCGTACTTCCTATCCTTTGACCTCTGTATTTCCTCTCCTCTGGAAGTATACTTCCTTATGTCTTTATCATCACTGAATCTCTCTAGAAGTAAGTTGTATTCATTAGAGCCAGCATTCTTATTTCCCTTTTTGATTCGCTTAATATGCCCATGGTCTCTAAGATTCCTAATCAAAGTATTAACCCTTCTAGTGCTTAATTTTAGGCGATCTGCGATAGTATTTTGACTAGGAAAACATCTACCAGTTTTTGTATTACAATAATTAAGGAGGAGGGCAGCTACGCGTGTTTCCCCACCTCTTAGTTGTGCATCCTCAGCAACTTTTTCTATAAATTTTATTTTGTGTAGCGTTGTAAAGATAAGATACCTCGTTAAAAAAATTAAAAGTATCTTAAAGGGGTTATTATTAATAAAGGTTTATTTTGAAGTCGTGCAAGAAAAAAATATTTAAGTAATTAATGGAAAATTATGGAAATTAATGGAAGATAAATGAAGAAGATGTAATCAAATGGAATTAGTATGCAAAATATGCATTAAAAAGAATTAATTTTCTTGTGGAAAAGTTCAATAAAATAAAGAAATGAAACCAAAAGCAAGAACAAGTGGAGCAAATAAAAGAAAAAACACCATTGGAATTACAAAAATTAATTTTAATAAAATTTTTAAGAATTTATTATTAGTATCGTATTCAATAGAGGTTTCAATCTTATGTATAAAAGGCTCTATTTTTTTTTTATAAAATAAGCCATATACATAAAGACCAGATAGTAAAAAGAATAAGCCAAAAATTACTGTAAATATTTCTATCATAACTCTTTCAATATATCCTCTGCCTTTATTTGTATTACTACACTTAAAAATTTAAAGTTTATAGATAGTTATTGATTAAACAATGTAATAAGTTTAATATTTAATTGTGAAAAAGTTAATAATATATTTTCTTCTTAGTTTATTTTTAGCAAGCTGTTTTTCCTCAAATCCTGATTCTTTTATGCGATCACCTTCTTCAATTAAAATTAAGTTAAAATCACTAGAAGGAAAAAATATAGATAGTGCTATTAGCATGTTAGGACTACCTGAAGCAGAGCAAATGATAGCGGGTAGAAGGATTTTAGTTTGGAGTGATAGTGGTTCAGTAACCACACTTAATTCTCAACCACTAATAAACCCAAATACGGGAAAATTTAATAACTGGGTTTTTGCAAATAAAAAAGATTTTCAGTGTGTTGTTAGGGCAGTTGTTAATCCAAGTGAAATTATTACTCTAGTTGAGATAAAAGCTAATTCAGTATATTATTGTCCTGGACAATAAGTTAAAATATTTTTTACACCCCACTTACACACCACTTAAGTTTTAAAAATTTAAGTTTGGGTATAATAAATTGCATAATAAAAAATCCTCATAACTTCCTCAATATATCCTCTGCCTTTAAATGAGTATATCTAAAAAGCATTCTTACATCCTTATGCCCAGAAATTAAGGCAACTTCAGGAATACTTAATCCTTTTTCAAAGAACTGCGAAATAGCTTCATGTCTCAAGTCATGGAAATGTAAGTCTTTAATATTACCTTTCCTCTTCAATCTATCCCAAGCAAGTCTTAGTGCATTGGAAGATAGTGAAAAGGGAAGTGTTGTCTGCTCAAATATACTTAAAGCTCTTTTAGTAAGAGGAATCTTTCGTGAATGACCATTTTTACTTTCAGGAATAATTAAAGTTTGATCATCTATGTGATTTTTTTTAACATTTAGTATCTCACTTTTACGCATTCCTGTTTCATAAGCTATTTCAATTATGTTTTTTAAAGTTTCGTTCCTATAATTACCTTTAATAAGAAAGTTATATTCTTCATTTGATAATCTTCTTTCTCTTTTATTAAATAGTTTAGGTTTAGATATTAATTTACAGGGATTAGTCATCGCATAACCCCATTCCTTTGATGCAATAGAGAAAATATGTTGAATGATATTCATCTCTCGCACATAGGTACTTGTTTTGACTTTAAATAGCCTTTCCTTGCGATAATCAACAAGGTCATGGGGGGTGACTTCATTTATTGGCTTGAGAATAAATTTACATTTTTGCAAAGATTTAAGATGATACTTTTCGGTCTCATAACCTTTCTTATTAATTGATACTTCATTAATATATCTCTCAATAATTGATTGAAGAGTAGGGTAATGAATGATCTGCAATATTCGTTGATCAATTTCTCTTTCAATCTTTCTTGCCCAGCACTTAGCTGCTTGTTTAGTTGAAAAAGTTTTACTTATTCTTGGATTATTTTTTCTTATTACTTGAACATTCCATCTTGTTCCTCGCTGTCTAAAACTTGCCATGCAACCTCCTTAGTTTGACAATATTTTGACAACACAGAAAATAGGTAAAAGAAATCTATGCTCAGCGTGCTTTATTTAATATGTAAGCACTGCCTCGACACGGCAGGGGTCACAGGTTCAATCCCTGTCGCACCCACCAAATATTTTATTTTAAGCTATTGAAATTTGGCAATTTGATATAAATATATTCTATGCTTAAATGTTTTATTGTAGCTACATTTTTAGCTTCAATTATATTCTTAATTATAGATGTAATATGGTTATCATTTGCTACTAAATCATTTTACAGACCATTATTAGGCGACCTTATCTCTGATAAACCTGTATTGTGGGCAGCTGGGTTATTTTATCTTTTATACATGTTTGGTATGGCGTTAATAGTAATACAACCTAGCATAGAACCTAGTGGTTTTAGTAAACCTTTATATACTGGCTTTGTTTTTGGGTTAGTTGCTTATGGCACATACAATCTAACCAATATGGCTGTTATTAAAGATTGGTCTTCCACAGTAGTTTTCGTTGATATGTTTTGGGGAGCATCACTTACAGCTATATCTTCTACTACAGGTATTTATTTAGCAAAAAAAATAGTTCAATTTAGTTAATCTATTTTAATCTTTTTATATTAAAATATAATAATTCTTGAAGAATTGGGAATTTTTTAAATTCATTTTTATTTTTTTTTATAAAATTATAAATTTTTTTTTCACAAAAATTTATAGTATTTTTTTTACCAATTATACTTAATAAAGTTCTTTTGCCTTGTTTTTTATCTTTTCCAGGTGTTTTACCAATTTCTTTAAAGGAATTTATTTCATCAAATAAGTCATCCATAATCTGAAATATTGTACCAAACAATAAACCATAGTTTTTACTAAATTTTATTCTTTTATTTGTTTCTCCTTTAATTATAAATGGAGCAGCAAAGGAAAATTCAAATAATTTGCCAGTTTTTTTTTTATACATTTCAATAATTTTATTTTTGTTCAATTTTTTATTCTCGTACAGAAGATCTAGTGATTGACCACCTGCCAAACCATCATAACCAGTACAAATTGTTAAATAGTTGATTAATTGTAAATTTTTTGATGGTTCTATACTTTTTAAATTTCCTGATAATAATTGAAATGCAAAATCATGTAATGAGTCTCCTGCTAAGATAGCTGTAGCTTCATCAAATTTTTTATGAGTGCTAGGTTTTCCTCTTCGATAATCATCATTATCCATACTTGGCAGATCATCATGAATAAGTGAATAAGAATGTATCGATTCTATTGAAGATGAAATTATTAATGAATTTATAGATGATAAACCTACAATTTTAGATGCTTGTGATACCAAGAAAGCCCTTATTCTTTTTCCTCCTTTGGTTGAGCTATATTTAATTGCTTTAGTTAGCAAGCTCTTGTCAAGTTTTTCTTGCAATAGATGATTATAAAATTTGTCAAATATTAACTTGTTGAGATCTATTAACTTATTTATTTCCATAATCGTTTTTTATATTTGTTTTAATCTCTAAATTATTTATTACAATAAACTAATTAAAATATGAGAATTGAAGAGGAAATTAAACTAGACTATTCAGATGTACTTTTTAGACCTAAAAGGAGTTCTTTAAAAAGCAGAAGAGAAGTTAACCTTAATAGAGAATATAAGTTCAAACACTCAAAACTAAGTTGGGAAGGTATTCCAATAATAGCATCTAATATGGATGGAGTAGGAGAAGTTGGTATTGCAAAAAAATTAGCATCCTTCAAAATGATGACAGCACTAACTAAACAACATGGCAATAAAGAAATTAAAAATTTACAAACTAGTAAATCTATACATAATTATGTTGCTCTAAGTTGTGGAACAGGTAAAGATAGTTATGCAAGATTAAATAAGCTTTTAAAAATAAATCCTAAGTTTAAATTTATTTGCATTGACGTTGCAAATGGATATTCAGAAAACTTTAGTTATTTTGTAAGAGAGGTTAGAAAAAAATACCCCAAAAAAACTATTATAGCTGGAAATGTAGTAACAGCAGATATGACTCAAGAATTGGTTCTTAGTGGAGCAGATATCGTTAAGGTTGGAATAGGACCTGGAAGTGTTTGTACAACCAGAATTCAAACAGGAGTAGGTTATCCTCAACTAAGTGCAGTTCTTGAATGTGCCGATGCTGCTCATGGGCTTGGAGCACATATAATTGCTGATGGTGGTTGTACAAGTCCAGGAGATGTAGCTAAAGGATTTGGAGCAGGTGCAGATTTTGTTATGTTAGGAGGAATGTTAGCTGGTCATAAAGAAGGTGGTGGAAATGTTGTTAAAGATAATAACAAAGATTACATTGAATTTTATGGGTCAAGTTCTGAAGAAGCAAATGAAAAACATTATGGTGGTTTAGCTAGCTACAGATCCTCTGAAGGAAAAAAAGTTATAATCGAGCATAGGTCATCTTTAGAAAAAACAGTAAAAGACATTTTGGGTGGAATTCGTAGTAGTTGTACTTATGTTGGTGCTCCAACTTTAAAACAGCTTAGCAAATGTACAACATTTGTTAGAGTTAACAATCAATACAATGATGTTTTTGGTAAAGTATAATTAATACCCAATTGCCAAGCCATCTTTTCTTGGATCTGATCCCCCAATTAAAATACCATCTTTCCTGTTAATTATTATTCCTTGTCCCCCACCAATGCCATCTTCAACCACCTGAATATCATGACCTAAATTTGAAAGTTCATTAATCAAATTATGAGAAAATGATTTTTCAATTTTAAGCTTTCCATTTAATGCAAATGCTCTTTGCGTATCAATAGATTCTTGTATACTCATATCAAATTCGAAAATATTTTGTAAAACATGTGCCTGACCTATTGGCTGGTATTGACCACCCATTACTCCATAAGACATTATTGTCTGATTTTTTTCATTAGTCAGTAAGCTTGGAATAATTGTATGTAATGGTCTTTTATTCGAATCAATACAATTAGGATGACCTTCTTCTAATCTAAAATTTACACCACGATTTTGAAATAATACACCTGTATTCTCAGAGCAAATACCACTTCCAAATGCATGACAAATTGAATTTATAAATGACACCGAGTTCAAATCTTTATCAACTACAGTCAAATATACAGTTTCTGGATGAGAGGTAACATAAGCTTTTTTTGAATGATAAGCGCTATCCAGACTAATTTTATTGAACATATTGTTAATTGAGCTTTCGCTAATCAATTCATCGAAATTAATATTTGAAAAATTAGGATCACCAATTATACTTTCTTTTATTTCAAAACATACTTTAGTTACTTCAGCTTGAATATGAAATCTTATAGGATCTAAATAATTAATATTACTCCAATTAAATTTTTCCAATAATTTCATCATTAAATGAACGATTACACCAGGTCCATTTGGAGGGCATTGATTTATAAAATTCTCTTTGTATTTTGAGACTAATGTATCAGAAAATATTGTTTTTTGGTTATAAAAATCTTCTTCTGTGTGAGTTCCTCCAAGATGATTTAAACTGTTAACCATATCTTTAGCAATATCACCCTCGTAAAATCCTTTAGCTCCTTTTCTACCAATTATATTTAAGGTGTCAGCTAATTTTATATTTTTATATTTGGAAGCAAATTTTGGTGCTTTATTGTTAATTAAAAATTCATTTTTCGTTATTTTATTTTTTTTTAATTTATCTTCATTTTTTTTCCAATGATATGCTTCAATTTCATGAACTGGAAAACCATTTCTAGCATAATTTTCTGCTGTTATTAATAATTGTTCAAAATCTAATTTTCCAAATTTTTTATGCATTTCAAACCATGCATCAACAGCACCTGGTATTGTTACAGAATGAGGACTAAATAGCCCAATTGAGTCGATTTTATTTTTTTTAAAATAATTAAGATTTGCATTTTTAGGATTAATACCAGAGCCATTAATAGATATAGGTTTCTTATTTTCCATTTTTACAATCGCAAAACAATCTCCACCAATTCCTGTTGATCCAGGCTCTGTTACTGATAAAACTGCTGAAGCAGCGATTGCAGCATCAACTGCATTACCTCCAACTTTAAGTATATTAATCGCTTCTTGTGAACTTAAGGGCTGTGAAGTTGCGACCATTGCATTATTTGCTAGTACATTTGATCTACCTGACTCATAAATTCTTCTCATATTCAGCTAATTTTAATATATGTTTGACAAACTAATGCATAGAATTTATTAGCCCTTTTATCATGAAAGTTAGATGTTCACTAAAATCTGCAAAAACTAGAGATAAAGACTGCAAGCTTGTAAGAAGAAAAGGCAGGATTTATGTTATTAATAAAAAAAATCCTAGAATGAAAGCCCGTCAAGGCTAGTAATTTTCGGCAATATATTTTTCAGCTTCTAATGCAGCCATACATCCCAATCCTGCTGCTGTAACCGCTTGTCTGAAAATTTTATCTTTTACATCCCCAGCTGCATAGACACCTTTTACGTTAGTTTCTGTACTATCAGGTTTTGTAATTATGTAATTTTCATTATCCATTTTGATTTTATTTTTAAAAAGGGATGTTGATGGATCATGGCCAATAGCAATAAACGCACCTGTTGCCTTAATAATTTTTTCACTTGTATCATTAACATTTTTTAATTTAATTTCCTTAAGAGACAGTGGCTCATCTGAACCTATAAATTCCTCGACAACATGATTCCAAATTACATCTATTTTTTTATGGTTTAAAAGTCTTTCTTGAAGGATTTTTTCTGCACGTAGTTTATCACGTCTATGAACTAAAGTTACTTTAGATGCAAAGTTTGTTAAGAACAAAGCTTCTTCAACAGCACTATTTCCACCACCAACAACAATTATATTTTGATCTTTAAAAAAAAATCCATCACAGGTTGCGCATGCAGAAATTCCAAAACCTTTAAACTTATTTTCTGACTCTATATTTAACCATCTTGCTTGAGCTCCTGTTGCAATAATTATAGATTTAGCTGTAAATTTTATACCTGAATCAGTTTCAGCATAAAAAGGATTTTTTTCAAAACTAACTTCATTAACAATATCATTATGGAATTCTGTTCCAACTTTTAAAGCTTGTTCTTTCATTTGATCCATCAGCCATGGACCTTGAATAACATCTCCAAATCCTGGATAGTTCTCAACATCAGTTGTAATTGTAAGCTGTCCACCCGGCTCCAATCCTGATACAAGGTGAGGTTTTAAATTTGCTCTAGCTGCATAAATTGCAGCAGTATATCCAGCTGGGCCTGAACCAATAATTAACACATCTGTTTCAATTTTTTTCTTCATTATTTAAATATTGTATAAATAAGTCAATTTTCAACTGGCCAATCTGTTTTGAAAGAGACATAATTAATTTGAATACAACGTCTCTCTTTTTTAATTTCTTTTAACTCAAGTCCATGCCAGGTATCCTGACCTGATGAGAAAAAATATCCATTATTATGAAGGTACTTAATCGTTTTTACTAATTTAAAATCTTGATCATAAAGATCAGTACCTAAATTTTCAGACTCTTTATAAGGATTAGCCCAAATCATCATCGTCATTAGTTTTTCAGAAATATCTTTATGAGGTTTTAACCAGAAACCCTTCTTATCTCCAATTATTTCTAATCTTACAAAAGAATTACTAAGATCTTTATTTATTAAATTACCAATTTTTTCATATATGTTTCTTGTTTGGAGCTCTTTGATAACTTTTGTTAAATATGGAAAAGAATTAGAATTATTTAAATCTACAAAAAGTCGTAATTTACCATCTAATCCTTGACCTGTGTGATCAGCAGCTCTTGTCCCATCATAAGCTCGATTTCCATTTGGTATATTTGAATAAGAAATTTCATCCAGTGCGTTTGTATCTAAACAATTTGAAATTTCCCAATGTTTAAAGGGATAGCCAGCAGAGCTTAAGTTATCCAAGTTCATATAATATCCTCTATTATTTTATTTTTAATTATGGTACCAATTCTTTCTGATTCATTCAATAGGTTGTACTCCCAATTTTCTAAATGTTTTATATTTTTCAAATCTCTTGTTATACCTATTTTACTAAACTCATCGTGAAAATTAGATATTCTTATACTTTTTCTTTTAAAAGGCAGATGATAAATGTAAATTGGTTTTCCTGATATTGCAGCTTCACTTATCATTGAGGTTGAGTCAGAAGTAACAATAAAAAATGATGAACTTTTAATTGCTTCTTTATAAGGATTTTCCCCCTCACCATTCCATATACTAGCAATATTTTTCAACCTCTTATCAATTATATTTTTAACAAGCCCCGAAGTTCTTCTGGAAGTTATTACTTTTAAATTAATATTTAAATGATTTTTTTTTAATTCTAATAATTTCTCACATAGTTTATCTGCCTCTTTTTCATCGAAATAATAATGTTGATTATCACCACCAACTATACAAGTTAATAATTCTGAACTTATGCTTTTGTTACCTTTGCTAAAATGATGTAATGCACCAACTGAATTCAATACATTGCACCCAAAAAAATTATCATGATTAGGACTAATTATATAATTAAAATTTTTTGCTGATATTTTTGGATTTTGAATATGTATGTTAAAAAGTTTATGATATTTTTTTTTACAATATAAAGAAAAGTAGACACTTTTTCTACCACATGAAATTAAGATATCAGGTTTTTCATCTTGAGGAATTTTGTTTTTAAAAATCCATTTATATATTGGCAAAAAACCTGGCTGAAGTTTATTCCAGGGAAAAATAAGATCTATTTTAATTTCTCTTATATTAGGACTGATTTGTTTAGCTAACCCAGTTACTTGACTGATCATCCCTTGGGAGCCATCAGTTACAGACCAAATTTTAAGTTTATTAAAGTTCAAACGTACTTTACTGCTTTAATTGTATATGATTTTTGTCCTTTTGGACTATTTATTTCCACAACATCATCAACTGATTTACTAATCAGACCTCTAGCTAAAGGACTACTGACTGAAAGCTTATTATTTTTAATATCTGATTCATAGTCTCCAACTATTTGATATGTTGTTACCTCTCCATTATCATCATCTTCAATTTTTACTGTTGCACCAAATTTAATATCATCACCTTCTAGACTTTTAACATCAATTACTTCAGCACGACTAATAGCACTTTCAAGATCTACAATTTTACCCTCTATCAAACTTTGTTGTTCTTTGGCATATTGATATTCAGCATTTTCTGATAAATCTCCATGACTTCTAGCTTCAGCAATTGCTTCTATAATATTAGGTCTATCTTCATTCAGTAACTTTTTAAGTTCAATTTGCAGATTCTCATATCCACTAGCTGTCATTGGTATTTTATTCATAAAACTATGATGATATAATTTTTATTTAAGTCAATATATTTAGCTTAAATCTTGCAAACTATTAACTTTTAAAGAAT
Source organism: Alphaproteobacteria bacterium (assembly GCA_045560945.1). Lineage (GTDB taxonomy): Bacteria > Pseudomonadota > Alphaproteobacteria > HIMB59 > CACPNW01. The sequence continues at coordinate 16,773 of JBJKYR010000063.1, forward strand.
TATTTTTCAAGTGTTCAATAGTATCTACAGCTATTTTGGCTCCAGCTATAGTAGTATAATAAGGTATATTATAAGTTAGTGCAGTTCTTCTTATACTGTAACTATCTCTTATGGATCCTTGGGTTTTGGTAGTATTAATTACTAGATTAATTTTATTTTCTATGATCGCATCGACAATGTGAGGCCCTCCTTCCTTAACTTTATTTATTGTTTCAATTTTTAAATTATTGTTACCCAAAAACTTTGAAGTACCCTTTGTTGCAACAATTGAAAAATTTAAATTTAATAATTTATTGGCAATACTTAGAATAAATTTTTTGTTATCATCATCAATTGAAATAAATACTTTTCCTTTAGATGGTAAAATAGTTCCACAGGCAATTTGGCTTTTTGCAAAAGCTGACAAAAATGTAGAATCTATGCCCATAACTTCCCCAGTTGATTTCATTTCAGGTCCAAGAACTAAATCTACGCCTTCAAATTTATTGAAAGGAAATACTGATTCTTTAACATTGAATGTTTGAGGATCTTTTATTATTATATTTTTGAGCACATCTTCTAAAAGGTCTCCAGTCATTACTTTTGCTGCTATTTTTGCAATAGGTATACTCCTAGATTTTGCAACAAAAGGTACTGTCCTGCTTGCTCTAGGATTTACTTCCAAAACAAATACTCGATTATTTTTAATTGCTAATTGTGTATTCATTAACCCAACGACTTTAATTTCTTGAGCAATTTTAGATACCCATTCTATAATATTATTTTGAATTTCTTTTGTAATTGAAAAAGGAGGTAAAGAGCAAGCGCTATCACCTGAATGAATTCCTGCTTCTTCAATATGCTCCATTATTCCTGCTACAAAAATTTCACCTTTACTGTCTCTAATAATATCCACATCGACTTCAGTTGCATTTTCCAGGTATTGATCTACCAAAATTACATTATTTGATGAAACTGCTAATGCACTTTTTGTAAATGCAGCTAAATGTTTTTCATTGTAAGCAATTTCCATTGCTCTTCCTCCTAATACATATGAGGGTCTAACTAAAACAGGATAGCCAATTTCATTAGCTATACTAGTAGCTTCATTCAAATTTTTTGCAAAACCATTTTTTGGTTGTTGAATATTTAACTTTAATAGAGTTTCACTAAATCTATCCCTATCTTCTGCCAAATCTATTGCTTCAGTAGTTGTGCCAAGAATATTAACTCCCTCTTTTTCAAGTTCTTTGGCAATTTTAAGAGGGGTTTGCCCTCCAAATTGCACAAATACCCCAAGTACTTCTCCAGCTTCTTCCTCTTTTTTATAAATTTCTAGAACACTTTCTGTAGTTAATGGTTCAAAATATAACCTGTCAGCAGTATCGTAGTCTGTTGATACAGTTTCTGGATTACAGTTAATCATTATTGTCTCTATCCCTTTTTCTTTAAGAGCATAAACAGCATGAACGCAGCAATAATCAAATTCTATCCCTTGGCCAATTCTATTAGGTCCTCCACCTAATATTATTACTTTTTTATTTTTAGTAGGGCTTGACTCACAGAATGGACTGTTATGAAAACTCCAATCATAACTAGAATAAAGATACGGTGTTTTGGAATTAAACTCACCTGCGCAAGTATCTACTAGTCTAAATATAGGTTTAATATTATTTTGATGTCTATATTTTCTAATTTCTTTTTCAGTTTTATTTTTAATTTTAGCAATTTTTTTATCTGTAAAACCATTATACTTAGCTAAAAGAATAATTTCTTTTGATAATTCACTTTCTTTAATCAAATTCTCAATTTCAATTATCTTTTTAAGCTGATGAATAAACCATTTATCATATTTGGTTATATTATTAATTTCATCTGGTTTTATTCCTAAGCGAAGAGCGTGGCCAATTGTTAATAATCTTTGCGAAGATTGAATTTTTAATTCATCAAGAATTGTTTGTTTATTTATCTTTTTGTTTTGTGGGATATCTAAACCATCTAAACCATACTCGAGTGAACTAAATCCCTTTTGAAGACTTTCAGTAAACGATCTTCCTATACTCATTGTCTCTCCAACTGATTTCATAGATGTTGTTAAATTAGAGTCAGCTCCAGTGAATTTTTCGAAAGTGAATCTTGGAATTTTAGTTACAACATAATCTATTGTGGGTTCAAAACTTGCAGGTGTGGTTTTGGTAATATCATTTTTAAGTTCATCAAGTGAATAACCAACTGCTAATTTTGCAGCAATTTTTGCTATCGGAAAACCTGTTGCTTTGGAAGCTAAAGCAGAAGATCTACTTACTCGAGGATTCATTTCAATAACATTTATCTCTCCATCTTCAGGGTTAATAGCAAATTGAACATTGGATCCACCTGTGTCAACACCAATTTTTTGTAATACTTTAATACTTGCATTTCTTAAAATTTGATATTCTTTATCTGTTAAAGTTAAAGAAGGTGCTACCGTTATACTGTCTCCTGTATGAACACCCATTGGGTCAATATTTTCAATTGAGCATACAATTATACAGTTATTTTTGTTATCTCTTACAACTTCCATCTCAAATTCTTTCCATCCAGATACTGATTTTTCTATTAATATCTGATTTGTTGGACTAGCATTTAATCCTCTTTGGCAAAGTTCCTCAAACTCATTATCACTATAAGCAACACCACCACCTGTGCCCCCAAGTGTGAAACTTGGTCTTATAACTAATGGCAATTTCAATCTTGTTTTTACTTTTATAGCTTCTTGTAATTCCTCAACAATAAAACTTTCAGGACATTTCAATCCAATTTCTCGCATGGCATCTTTGAACTTTTGTCTATCTTCTGCAAGCTCTATAGCATTTGGATTAGCACCAATCATTTTGACATTATTTTTTTGAAGGATTCCTGATTTAGAAAGTTCCATTGATACATTTAAAGCAGTTTGACCTCCCATTGTAGGTAATAAAGCATCAGGTTTTTCAAGTTCAATTATTTGTTTAACAAAGTCTTTAGTAATTGGTTCAATGTAGGTTTGATCAGCTAAATCTGGATCAGTCATGATAGTGGCTGGATTAGAGTTTATTAAAATTACTTCATAACCTTCTTCCTTAAGTGATTTACAAGCTTGAGCTCCTGAATAATCAAATTCACAAGCCTGACCTATAACTATTGGACCAGCACCAATTATTAATATTTTTTTTATATCTATTCTTCTAGGCATAGCTTTTAACTAGTTTATAAAATTCTTCAAAGAGATAGGCACTATCATGAGGCCCAGGGCTTGCTTCTGGATGATATTGAACACTAAAAACAGGATGTGTTTTATGTCTTATGCCTTCATTAGACCCATCAAATAATGATACATGTGTTTCTTCAACTTGATTTGGTAAACTTGACCTTTCAACTTCAAAACCATGATTTTGAGAAGTTATTTCAACGGTATTATTAATTAAATTTTTAACAGGTTGATTTGCACCCCTATGACCCTGGTGCATTTTTTTTGTTTTTGCTCCTAAAGCAAGACTTATTAGTTGATGACCTAAGCAAATACCGAATATAGGAATTCGAAGGTCAATTAGTTCTTTCAAAGTTGGCAGTATAATTTTTATTGTTGCATCTGGATCGCCAGGACCATTAGATAAAAAAACGCCTTTAGGTTTTTTATTTAAAATCTCTTTAATATTACTAATTGCTGGTAAGATTGTAGGATTAAAATTTAAATGTTTTAAATTTCTAAGAATATTCTGCTTTATACCAAAATCTAAGCAAACAATTGGAAAGTTTTCATAGTTTTTATCTTTAATATTCTCTTTCCATAACCCATAATCCCACTGATATTCTTTTGTTACAGAAACTGATGTTGCAAGATCTAAATTTTCAAGCCCACTCCAGTGGCTAAGTTTTTGTTTCAAATGATCAAAACTTTCTTTTTTTTCACCAAAATTAATTAAAGCTACTTTTTTAGCACCATTTAATGATAATTTTCTTGTCAAATATCGTGTGTCAACTCCAATTATACCTGGGATATTATTTTTTTTAAGAAAAGAACTTAAGTTATCCTGTGCTCTCCAGTTTGAATATTCATGAACAGGCTGATTAATAACACATCCTTCTGCATAAATTTTATTAGACTCTAAATCTTCATCATTAACACCAACAATACCAATATGGGGAAAAGTAAATGTTATGATTTGTTTGGCATATGAAGGATCACTTAAAGTTTCTTGATAGCCTGTCTGCGATGTATTAAAACACAATTCAGCTATGACGGATTTAAGTGCACCTAGGCCATGACCCCACAGTATTTCCCCATCATCGAAAACTAAAGCAGCTGAAGGAGGACGTAGTTGATGATTTTTAATAATATCCCGCTGCATTATTTGATAAGAAATGATGGTTTACTAGGCATTTTGAAAAGTTTAGTCAAGGATTAGTTGAATTTGCTAATAACAGTTATAATAGTGATAAAAATAAATTTAATCGATTCTAACAGGTAGATAATTATGAGTTTAAGAAACAATATTGACGAAGATTATAAAAAAGCAATAAAAAACAAGCAACAAGATAAAATTAATGCTTTAAGATTGATAAGAAGCGCTATCAAAGATAAAGATATATCAGCGAGATCAAGTGAAAATAAAGAAGGTATAAGCGATATAGAAATACTAAATTTATTAATAAGTTTAATAAAACAAAGAAAAGATTCAATAGAACAATTTCAAAAAGCTAATAGGGATGATTTGATTAAAAATGAACAGAGTGAAATTGATGTTATAAATCAATATCTGCCAAATCAAAAAAATGAAGAGGAAACTGAAATAATTATAGATGACTTAATCAAAGCTAATAATTTAGAAAATTTAAAGGACATGGGTAAACTTATGGGTTTTGTAAAAAAAGAGTATCCTGGGGAAGTTGATATGGGATTAGTAAGCAAAATTGCTAAATCTAAACTTGGAAATTAATGGCATTTAATAAGATTGATTTAGATAATATAAAATCTAAAATACTTATCTCAGAAGAGTTAGAAAAAAAAACAAAAGTAGTTAAAAAAGGAAAAGATTTATGGTGCTGTTGTCCATTTCATAATGAAAAAACACCGTCATGTAAAATAAATGATGACCAGGGTTCTTTTTATTGCTTTGGATGTGGTGCAAAAGGAGATATTTTTACAATTTACCAAGATTTATTTAATTACAATTTTTTAGATGCGGTAAAAGAATTAGCTAATAAGGCAGGCATAAAGATTAATTTTGATAGCAGTTTAAAATATAAAGTAGATGATAATTATTTCAAAATTTTAGAAATCTCTACTAATT
>JBJKYR010000064.1:0-21424 GCA_045560945.1 Alphaproteobacteria bacterium
ATTCTTCAGCTTTTTCTTCTTTAGCTTTAGGTTTAATCTCACCTTCCATCATTGCTTTTTCAACAACTCCTGCATTTTCAAGAATTCTATTTTCAATTTCTTGAGCTATAGGTGGGTTATCTCTAAGAAAGTTTTTAACATTTTCTCTACCTTGCCCAATTTTTTGATCTTTATATGCAAACCAAGATCCTGCCTTATCAATAATTTCAGCTTTAACTCCAAGATCAACAAGTTCCCCAAGTTTAGAAATACCTTCACCGTACATAATATCAAATTCTACAACTTTAAATGGTGGTGCAACTTTATTTTTGACTATTTTTACTCTTGTCTGATTACCAACAATTTCATCTTTGTCTTTAATTGCTCCTATTCGTCTAATATCCATTCTAACAGAAGAATAAAATTTTAGAGCATTACCACCTGTTGTAGTTTCTGGACTACCAAACATTACGCCAATTTTCATCCTAAGCTGATTTATGAAAACAACCAAAGTATTTGATTGAGCTATAGAGCTTGTTAGTTTTCTAAGTGCTTGACTCATTAATCTAGCTTGCAACCCAGGTAAAGAATCTCCCATGTCACCTTCAAGCTCAGCCCTTGGCACAAGTGCAGCAACAGAATCAATTACTAGCACATCAATACCTCCAGATTTTATAAGAGAGTCTGCAATCTCCAAACCTTGCTCACCTGTATCAGGTTGAGATATTAAAAGTTCTTCAAGATTAACACCTAATTTTTTTGCGTACGCAGGATCAAGAGCATGTTCAGCATCAATAAATGCACAATTTCCACCTTTTTTTTGAGATTCAGCAACAATATGTGTTGCTAGCGTAGTTTTTCCTGAGCTTTCAGGGCCATATATTTCAACAATTCTACCTTTTGGAACCCCACCTATACCTAAAGCAATATCTAAACCAAGAGAGCCAGTTGATATTGATTCTATGTCTACATTAGTTTTCGATCCTAGCTTCATAATTGAGCCTTTTCCATAGTTTTTTTCAATTAAACTAACTGCAGCTTCTAATGATTTAGTTCTATTTTCTTCATTCATTGTATTATTCTCTATTACTTTTAATTTAGCTTGAGACATTGTTTTCTCCATCATTTGGTAGTTTTTTATTGTGATTCTTGCAAATCATGATTTTTTGTACACGTTTTGTTCTAATATTAAAAGTTCTATTTTTGTTCTTTTTGTTAAAGTAATATAAAATATTGATATATATATGTTTTTTTTTAATAATATTAATCTTGAATTATCAAATTGTTTTGGTAAATCCATTCGAGTTTTAATTTATGGCAAAAATATCAAAAAAATACAAACCTACTCAAAAAGAAAAGTTTATGAACGCCAAAATGAAAGAATATTTTAGGCAAAAACTAGAAAATTGGAAAAGTGAACTTTTAAAAGAGTCCTCACAAACAATTAATAATCTTCAAACAGAAAATGAAGCAAAACCTGATATAACTGATAGAGCTTCAGAAGAAATTGATAGAACATTTGAACTTAGAACAAGAGATAGGGAGAGAAAATTAATAAATAAAATTGATGCAGCTTTAAGAAGAATAAGTGATGGAAGTTATGGATATTGCGAAGAAACTGGCGAGCCTATAGGCTTAAAAAGACTGGAAGCGCGCCCTGTTGCAACTTTGAGTTTAGAAGCACAAGAGATGCATGAAAAGGCTGAAAAAAGATTAAATTAATCTAAATATTATATAAAAGATTTTTAATGGAAAATTACTCTAGCTTTTTTACGCCTGGAATATATGTTATCAATCCTGAAAAGAAAGATGAATGGGGTGTTGGTCAAATACAATCTTCAATAAATAACTTTATAACTGTAAATTTTGAAAATGTTGGAAAAAAAACAATTAATTTATCTGAAATCAATCTTGAAATAATTAATATTAATGCATCTAGTTGACCAATTTCTTAGAAAAATAAATTACTTGAGAGTATCTGTTACTGACAGATGTGATTTAAGATGCGTATATTGCATGAAAGAAAAAATGAATTTTTTACCAAAAAATGAAGTTTTGAGTCTTGAAGAAATTGAAAGGCTTTGTGATAATTTTATTGACTTAGGAGTGGAAAAAATAAGATTAACTGGTGGCGAACCTCTTGTAAGAAAAAATATAATTCATCTTATCCAAAATCTTAATAAAAAAAAATCCTCTACCAACTTAAAAGAAATAACCCTAACTACTAATGGAAGCTTATTAAAAAGATATGCTAAAGATTTAAAAAAAAATGGTGTAAACAGAATTAATGTATCACTAGACACAATCATAGAAAAAAAATTTAGAGAAATTACTCGTTTTGGAAATTTACAAAATACTTTAGATGGAATTGAAGAAGCTATAAAAAATGGCATCAAAGTAAAAATAAATACTGTTGTTTTTAAAAACTTTAATGAAGATCAAACAACGAATCTTATTAATTGGGCAAATAGTAAATTATTAGATCTAACATTTATTGAAGTTATGCCAATGAGTGATACTGATATGCCAAGACATATGCAATTTGTTAGCTTAGATAAAATTTTTAAGAAATTAAATAATACCTATAATTTTAATCAATCAGATTATAAAACTGGAGGGCCATCAAATTATTTTGTTAGCGAAAAACTAGATATAAAAGTTGGCTTTATTACACCTTTATCTAATAATTTTTGCGCAACATGCAATAGAGTTAGAATTTCAAGTACTGGAAAAATGTATATGTGTCTTGGTCAAAATGATTATGTAGATTTTAGAGAAATATTAAGAACTGATAGAGGTGATGAGTATATAAAAGATAAAATAAGATTTGCCTTGAGTATCAAACCTAAAAGACATGATTTTATAATTAACTCAGAAGTTAAACCTTATATTAACAGACACATGAATGAGACAGGTGGATAATGAAATTTCATTTTATTTCTTCTAATTCAGCTGAAGCTATTAAAGCTAAAGATGAGTATATTAACTATTATACTCAAACTGATCCTGAGCTATCTGATATAATTATACCTATTGGGGGAGATGGCATTTTACTTAAATCTCTTCATGATTTTAATGAACTTAATAAACCATTTTTTGGCATTAATTACGGCTCAATAGGATTTCTTATGAATTCAGTTAATAATAAAAATTTAGAGGAATTAATTGAAAATTCAAATTCAACAGATTTAAAACCACTAAAAATGACTGCAAAAGATGAGAATGATAAAATATATAACTCAATTGCTTATAATGAAGTATCATTAATGAGACAAAGTCATCAAGCTTCAAAATTTCAAATTAAAATTAACGATACTAAGAGGATGAATGAATTAATTTGTGATGGAGTACTTGTATCTACTTCAGCAGGAAGTACAGCCTATAATTTATCAGCACATGGTAGTATTCTACCTTTAGATTCAAAACTATTAGCATTAACACCTATAAGTGCTTTTAGACCTAGAAGGTGGAGAGGTGCTCTACTTTCAGAAACAAATATAATAAAAATAGATGTTCTAAATTTTAAAGATAGGCAAGTAAGTGCTACAGCTGATAATATAGAATTTAGAAATATTAAGGAAGTAACTATTAAATCTTCGTCGGATAAAAATTGTAAAATTTTATTTGATAACAACCACTCAATTGAGGATAAAATATTAAATGAACAATTTGAATATTAAAATCAATCAGAACTAAAGGCGCATATTTTATTTCCATCTAAGTCTCTAAAATATGCATAATAATCCTGTTCGTGTCTAGGGCCTGGCAGACCTTCATCAGTTGCTCCTAATTTCAAAGCTAAATTGTAAAAACTTTCAACCCCTTGTTTTGTGTCAATATTAAACGTAATCATACTTCCATTACCAAATGTTGCCTTTTCTTTATTATGAGGAATCATAAGATAGAATTCAATTTTATCTAACGTTTCTTTTTTAGAATAACCGATATATCTATCTGACTCTTCAACATTCATAATATTAATAGATTTAAGTAATTCATCATAAAAAATTTTACTTTTTTTAAGATCGTTAGTGCCTAAGGTTACAAAACTAAACATAATTTTTGATTTTTATTGGTAGCCTCGGCCGGACTTGAACCGGCACTCCCAAAAGGGCAAGGATTTTAAGTCCTTTGTGTCTACCATTCCACCACGAGGCCAATTTAAAAAAAGTATTATCAGACAATAGAGTAATTTCCACTATTTAATTTTATCATCTCTATTATTTCTTTTTCAACCTGATCAAGTGAAGCCATAGTCCATGATGACAGAACTATATTGACACCACCTGTCTTTGATAAAAAATTAAAATATGGATAACTACCAATTGAGCATTCTTCATATTTATTCTGAATATCTTTTAGAAAAGGTGCAATTTTACTTTCATATAAATTAGTATTTATTGTAGTTATTTTTTTAGGTTTACCTTTTTTTAAGTTTTTTAAAATTTCAATAATCATTACTTCCATAATTTTTGGTACCCCAGGCAAAACAAATACATTTTTTAATATAAATCCTGGAGCCGCAGTCATGGGATTATAAATCAATTGAACATCTTTTGGCATCTTGGTCATTTTTTGTCTGCTTTCATTAAATTCACCTTCTGGATAATACTTTGCTAAAATATTGAAAGCTTCTTTATTAATTTTATATTTTTTATTAAAGGCTTCAGCTACGCTTTCTGAAGTAATATCATCATGTGTTGGTCCAATCCCTCCTGTAGTAAAAACATAAGTATATTTTTTACTAAATAATTTTACTGCGTCTATTATGATATTTTTTTGATCTTGAATTACTCTTATTTCTTCAAGTTTAATACCAGATGATGTTAAATTTTTAGCAATAAAATTTGCATTCGTATCATGTGTTCTTCCGGATAAAATTTCATCACCAATTATTAAAATTCCAGCTGTAAAAAGAGTCATAAAATATAATATTTTTATAATTATTCTGTTATTTAGCAGATAAAAACATTAAATAGAATATTAAATGCACTCTAATAATATTCCTATTTATCAAAAAAATGACTTTAAAAAAATGCAAAAAGCTGGAAGTTTAGCTGCGCATATTTTAGATCAACTTTATGAATTAATACAGCCAGGCATTTCTACTTTAGAAATTAATGATTTTTGTCATGATCTAATAATTAAAAATAAAGCAATACCTGCTCCACTCAATTATAAAGGATTTCCAAAATCAGTTTGTACATCAGTAAATCATGTTGTCTGTCATGGCATTCCTAATCACAAAAAAATATTAAATATTGGGGATATAATAAATGTCGATGTAACTGTTATTTTAGATGAATGGTATGGGGATAGTTCGAGAATGTATGTTGCTGGTAAAACTAATAAAAAAAATTTAGATTTGCTTAAAACAACTTATGAATGTCTTCATATTGGAATAAAAGAAGCTCAACCTGGAAAAACTTTTGGTGATATTGGTTTTAAAATACAAGAATACGCTGAGTCAAAAAATTATTCAGTTGTAAAAGATTTCTGCGGTCATGGTATTGGCAAGCAATTTCATACTCCTCCAAGCGTACTTCATTATGGTAAAATAGGTGAAGGCCCTGAACTAAAGCCAGGGATGTTTTTTACAATAGAACCAATGATAAACTTAGGCGATTGGAAAGTAAAAATACTTAATGATGGATGGACAGCTGTAACTAAAGATAAATCTTTATCAGCTCAGTTTGAACACACTATTGGCATTACAGATGAAGGAAATGAAATTTTTACCCTATCAGAAAACAATACAGATTTCCCAATAAATGATTTATAAATAATATATGATATCAAGATACAACAGACCTAAAATAGAAAAAATTTGGACACTAGATAATAAATTTAAAATTTGGACAGATATAGAAATTTTAATTGCTGAAAAATTAAGCAATATTGGTGTAATACCAAAAATTGCAGCTAAAGACATTAGAAAAAAAGCTAAATTTAACGTTAAGGAAATACTTAAATTAGAAAAACAAACAAAGCATGATGTTAATGCTTATATAGATAATGTAAGCAAATATATTGGAAAACATTCAAAATATTTTCATCATGGCCTTACTTCTAGTGATATCATTGATACAGGTTTCTCAATTCAATTAAAACAAACAGGGGAAATAATTCATAAAGAACTTAGAGTTTTATTAAAAAATTTAAAATCCAAATCATTAAAATATAAAAATACTATAATGATTGGTAGAAGTCATGGAATTCATGCTGAGCCAATTACTTTTGGATTAAAGTTAGGTTCTTTTTATAACGAGTTTAAAAGAAATTTAGAAAGACTAGAACTGGCAATTGAAGAAATTAGTATATGTTCTATCTCAGGACCTGTTGGAACATACGGAAGTATAGATCCAAGGGTAGAAAAATATGTTGCAAAAAAACTTAAACTTAAATGTGAAGATGTTTCAACTCAAATAATTCCAAGAGATAGGCATGCTTTCTTTTTTTCAATGCTTGGAATTATTGGAAGTTCAATAGAGCGTTTTGCAGTTGAAATTAGACACCTGCAAAGAACTGAATTATTAGAGGTTGAAGAAAAATTTAATTCTAAACAAAAAGGATCATCTGCAATGCCTCATAAAAGAAACCCTATTTTAAGTGAAAATTTAACTGGGCTAGCAAGATATATAAGAAGTGCAGTTATCCCTTCCATGGAAAATATTGTTTTATGGCATGAAAGAGATATTAGTCACTCAAGTGTTGAGAGGATTTTTGCTCCTGACATTACTATAGCTTTAGATTTTTCACTTAACAGACTTAATGAAATTGTTAAAACAATGAAAGTCTATCCTCAAAATATGAAAAAAAATATTAATTTACTTGGTGGACTTCATAATAGTCAAAAATTACTTTTAAAATTGACACAAAATGGTCTGTCTAGACAATCGGCTTACACTATAGTGCAAAAAAATGCAATGAATGCTTGGAATAACAAAAAAAAATTTTTTGATTTATTGAAAAAAGATAAAAAATTACTTAATTACATATCTATTGACGAATTAAGAGAAGTGTTAGAAGCTAGTAACAACAATAAACTAGATTGGATATTTAAAAATAAGATCAAATAGTCTTTATTTTTCAATTATATCAACTATTTATAGTATATGCCTTTAACTAAAGAAGACTTGGAAAAACATATAAAAAATAGTATTCCTGACTCAACTATTATAATTGAAGATTTAAGAGGTGATGGAGATCATTATAGTGCTACAGTTATATCAAAATCATTCAAAGGAAAAACTAAAATAGAACAACATAAAATGGTATACGATTCATTAGAAGGAAAAATGGGTAACGAATTACATGCATTGATGCTAAAAACGAAAACGGAGAAATAAATGGAAGATAAAAGTACGATAGATGTCTCAGAAAGTATTAAAAATGAAATTAAATCCAATGATGTAGTTTTGTTTATGAAAGGAACTCCAGTTTTTCCTATGTGTGGTTTTTCTGCGGCTACTGTTCAAGTTTTATCTGATATTGGAGTGAAATTTACTAGTATAAATGTCCTTGATAGTAATGAAATGAGAGAAGGTATAAAAAAATTTTCTAATTGGCCAACTATTCCTCAACTTTATGTTAAAGAAGAATTTATCGGAGGATGTGATATTATTAAAGAAATGTATGAGAGTGGTGAACTTTTAGAATTATTTAACACTAGAGGAATTGAAATAAAACCATCATAATTTGAAAAATAACTTATTTTTTAAAGGTATATTTTATACTTGTTTAGCTTCCTTGTTCTGGGGAATGCCTCAACCTCTATTTTTTGATCAAATAAAATACATACCTTCATTTGAAGTGGCAATGCATAGAGGGCTCTGGTCTTTTATAATACTATTTATTTTACTTTTTTTTTTAAATGAAATTAAAGACTTTATAAGTCTTTTTAATTCATCAAGAAAAATAATTATTTTATCAATAACTGGAATTTTAATAGCCATTAATTGGACAGGCTTTATATATTCAGTAAGTATAAAGCAGGTTCAAGATGCGTCTTTAGGTTACTTTTTAACACCTATGATAAGTGTAGTACTTGGTTTCTTTTTTTTAAATGAAAAATTAAATCTCAATAAGATTATTTCAGTTATTTTGATGTTTATAGCCTGTTTAATGATGTTTTTAAGCTTAGGAAATTTTCCATTTGTTGCTGTGTTAATTGGAACTACTTGGGCCTTATATGGATTATTAAGAAAACAAATTAAGGTTTCACCTGCGACTGGCTTATTATATGAATCAGGATTTATTACCATTTTTGCACTGCCTTACTTAATTTACTTAAGTGTTTCAAATATTGGTTATGTAAGTTTAACATTTAGTTTCACTACAACAATGTTAATTCTAACGGGGGCTGTTACAATTTTTCCATTATTTTTTTTTAACCTAGGGCTTAAATATATTCCTTTAGGATTAGCGGGTGTTCTTTTTTATATTGCACCAAGTTTTCATTTTATTACATCTTTATTTATACTTGAAGAATATATGGAATTTGAAAAAATTATAGCTTTTATTATAATATGGATAGGTGTTGGAATTTTTATTTTCGATGTAATAAAAAAAAAATAAATTATCTAGAATAATACTCAATAACAAGATTTGGTTCCATTGTAACGGGATATGGAACATCATGAATTAAAGGTGCTCTTAAAAATTTACCCTTAAATTCTTTTATATCTACCTCTATATACTCAGGAATTTCTCTTTCTTGAGAAACTATTGATTCTTGAACGATGTTAATCTCTTTACTTCCATCCTTAAGAGATATTTCATCACCGTCTTTTACTGAATATGAAGGTATATTAACTCTCTGACCATTAACTTTAACATGGCCATGATTAACTATCTGTCTTGCAGCAAAAATAGTTGGCACAAACTTCATTCTGTAAACAATAGCATCTAATCTTCTTTCTAGCAGCTCAATTAAAATTTGACTTGTGTCACCTTTTGTATTTGATGCTTTAGTATATATTTTTCTGAATTGTTTTTCTGTTAAATCACCATAATAAAATTTTAGCTTTTGTTTAGCAAAAAGTTGATTGCCGTAATCTGATAATTTTTTACGCATTGCCATTGCACCATGTTGACCAGGCTTCGTATTTCTTTTATTAAATGGACTTTTAGGTCTGCCCCATAGGTTGCATCCCAATCTTCTATCAATTTTATATTTTGCAGATATTCTTTTTGTCATTAATTAATGGCGTATATAGTGATTAATTGATTGATGTCAAATTCATTATTTTATAATTTTGGCAGATTTTTAAGCTTTTTATGCATTCCCCACAACATCCTAAGCTCTTTTTTAGTTAAATGTATTTTGTTGTAAATAGAATAAATATTATCGATCATACTTTCTTTTTTTTCTTTAGGTTTAAAAAACTCTTAGAATCAAGATCTTTAATTAAAACATTCATAAAATTTGAAATTTCAAATTTATTTGCAATTTCATAATTTTCTGTGAAATTACTATTAGCTTTTTTTAAGTTAAATAATTCATAAGATATCACTGAAACAGCATGGGATAAATTAAGTGATTTATTACGACTAACAGTGTTAATAGTAAAAATATAATTTGTTAATCTTAAATCTTGATTAGATAATCCAGAGTTTTCAGGGCCAAATAAAATAGCTGTATTTTAAAATTAATAATTTTTTTCTTTAAATCTGAGAAATTATTATAGGTTTTTTTTGTTAAAAATCGTTTTCTATTTGTTGTTGCTATAACAAGATTAAATTTTGAAAGTGCTTCATTCAAACTATTAAAATTTTTTGCTTTTTTTTATAATATTCTTCCCATGCTTAGCAGCGTTTTCTGCTATTTTACTTGGCCATTCATCTCTTGGATTAACAATATATAATTTTGATAAACCAAAATTATCCATTACTCTGGCAGTCATCCCAATATTTTCTGGAAGCTGCGGTCTGACTAAAATAATAGTAGGATTGATATTTTTCAATTTAATTATTTAAATCTTTAAATAGCTTGTAGCTAATACTGTCATATATTGCGTTGTAAGATGCATCTATAATATTTGATGATACACCCACAGTAGTCCAGTGCTGTTTATTACTATCTGTAGATTCAATATGAACTCTTGTTATAGCGCCAGTACCTTTATCTGAAGATAAAATCATAACTTTATAATCAGTAAGCTTTAAGTCATTAAGAGTTGGGTAAAAATCTATTAAAGCCTGTCTCAATGCACTATCAATAGCATTTACTGGACCGTTACCAACACCTACTGTCATTTTATCTTCATTTTTTACTTCAAGATGAACTGTTGCTTCAGAATCAGTTACAAGCTTTCCTTTTGCATTCCATCTTCTTTCGTCAGTAACTCTAAATTTATTAAGTTTAAAATATTCTTTTATTTGACCAATATGTTTTCTTACTAATAATTCAAAACTAGCTAAAGCAATATCATATGAAAAACCTTCAGCTTCTTTTTGTTTAATCAATTCTAGTATTTGATTGATTTGTTCATTATCTATTTCAATAGAGAGTTTTTTAATCTGACTTAATAAATTTGCTTTGCCTGCTTGGTCAGAAATAATAACATTTCGAGAATTTCCAACTAGTTCAGGATCAATATGCTCATAAGTTGAAGGATTTTTAGCTACTGCTGAAGCATGCAGTCCACCTTTATGCGAAAAAGCATTCTCACCTACATAAGGGGCATTTTTTGACTTTGGTTCATTTAAAATATTACTTAAAGTATTAGAAATTTTAGTAAGTAATTTCAAATTTTGCTTATTAATATTAGTATGAAAATTTGTTTTTAAAATCAATGAGGGTATTAAAGAGACAAGATTAGTATTTCCACATCTTTCACCAAGTCCATTAATTGTTCCTTGAACGTGCCTAACACCAACATTGATTGCTGCTAGAGCATTTGCTACTCCATTTTCAGTGTCATTATGTGCATGAATCCCTAATTTATTTGCTGGAATAGTTTTCTTAACTTCTTGAATTATATTTGTTATTTCATTTGGAAGAGTTCCACCATTAGTGTCACATAATACAATCCATCTTACATTCGATTCTAACGCAGTGCTTAAGCATTTTATTGCATACTCTTTATTGTTCTTAAAGCCATCAAAAAAATGTTCAGCGTCATAAATGGCTTCCCTATTTTTATTATTTAAATAATTAAAACTATCACTTAACATTGAGATATTTTCATCTTCTGTAATTCCTAATGCATTCTTAACTTGAAATGATGATGATTTGCCTACAAGACAAATTGTATTTGCATTACTATTTATCAGAGAATTTAATCCTGGGTCATTATCAGCACTTCTCCCAGGCCTTCTTGTCATACCAAAAGCAGTAAATTTTGATTTAGTAAAATTTAAATCACGTGAGAAAAAATCATTATCGGTAGGGTTGGCTCCAGGCCAACCTCCCTCAATATAATCAATACCCAGTTCATCAAGACTCTTTGCTATAGTCATCTTATCACTTACAGAAAAATTAACCCCTGTTGTTTGCTGACCATCTCTCAAAGTAGTGTCGAACAAATAAATTTTATTATCTTCATCCATATTTAAAATTAGCTCTTAGACAATAAAATATATTTTTCTAGGTTTTTCCAAATTTTCTAAGTAATGTCGGCTTGTCTAGCAAAGGTAGGAAATTCTTAAGTTCTGGACCCTTATCCCTTCCAGTTAAAATAAGTCGCAAAGGCATAAATAGATTTCTCCCTTTTAAGCCTGTTTTTTCATTTATTGATTTTGTCCAAATATCCCAAGTCTCATATGTAAAAGGATCCTCTGGAATACTTTCAATTGCAGAATTGATTAAAATTTGGGGAATATTATGTTTTTCAAGGTCTATTGTACTATTAATTATTTTAGACCAATTATTTATATCATCTAAAAATGTAATATTATTTTGTGAAAATATCCATAACTTTTTTAAATCAACTTTTTCATTTTCTATTTTAATTTTTTTTTGTACTTGTTCAAAGTTATAATTTTTCAAAACATCTGAATTTAAAGATTTCAAAACTGTATCTGAAAATTTTGCTGATGAATTTGATATATTTTTAATATCAAAATTCTCTAATATATTATCTAAAACTGTATCCGCTTTAATATCTTCACTTGAGCCAATATTAATTAAATAATTTAATATTGTAATGTTTTCATAACCTTCATTTTTTAAATTTTCTATTGAAAGACTGCCTATTCTTTTACCAAAACCTTTTCCTTGCTGATCAGTTAAAAAAGGGTGATGAGCAAAATTAGGACTTCGAGCTTCTAAGGCTTCAAATATTTGTATATGGAATGCAGTATTTGAAATATGATCTTCACCTCTTACAATATGTGAAATTTCTTCTTCAATGTCATCAATAACTGAAGGCAGATGGTATAAAAGCGATCCATCCTCTCTGATCAAAATTGGGTCACTTAGATTTTTTGAGTCAAACTTTACCACACCTTTAATTAGATCATTCCACTCAATTATTTTTTCATCTAGTTTAAATCTCCAATGTGGCTTTTGCCCTGATTTTACTTTTTCATCGATCTGCTCATTAGTTAATGATAAAGATAACCTATCATAAATAGGAGGTTTTCCAGCTGAAAGAAGTGATTTCTTTTTTAGTGATAGCTCTTCTTCAGTTTCAAAACATGGATATAGACGTCCATCTTTTTTTAATTTTTCTATTTTTAAACTATAATTATCAATTCTGTCAGATTGATTAAAAGTTTTATCCCAATTTAGACCTAACCAAGTTAAATTTTCTTTAATTTTTTTTTCGTATTCTTTCGTTGATCTTGTTTGATCAGTATTATCTATTCTTAATACAAATCTTCCATTATTTTTTTTACAATACGCCCAATTTAAAACTGCAGACCTTGCATTACCAACATGCAATAAGCCAGTTGGGCTAGGAGCAAATCTACATTTCATATTATTCTTTTGGGAGAATACATACAGGTATTGGTTTCATTTTATGTAAGTTAGGTTTTCTAATTTTTGTATATTTTTCAAAATAGCTACTACTAGGATTATTCATTGCTTCTTCAATTTGCTTGTAAGTTAGGCCTAATTGAGACTCATCATTACGACTATCATCCCATAAACCATCAGTTGGAGCAGCTTCTATAATTTCATTTATTATTCCAAGAGACTTTCCTATGTTCCAAACATCAGTTTTTGTACAATCTGCTATTGGAGAAATGTCTACACCTCCATCACCATACTTTGTATAAAATCCTACTCCAAAATCTTCAACTTTATTTCCTGTGCCAACAACAATTCCATTATTAGCTTGTGCAATTTGATAAAGAGTGACCATTCTTAATCTTGATCTTGAATTAGCAAATGCTAATTTATTATTAAAATTAGTCATGGTTTTTTCAAAAGATTTAAACACATCATCAAGTTCAATAATCATTGTATCAACATTATTAAAATTAGCATTTAACCAATCTAAATGCTTTATACTCAAGTCATGCTGAGAGGAATTTTGTTTAATTGGCATTGAAACAGCAATAGTTTTGAAACCTGTTTTACAACATAGAGTACTAGTGACAGCTGAGTCAATTCCTCCTGAAACTCCAATTATGAGACTTGGTGATGTAAACTGGAGAGAAATTATATATTTCTTAATCCAATTTGATATATGTTCAATTTTTTTATCCGAATTCATAATATTAATTTATATTTAAATTTAAATTTGAGAAGACTTTAAAGCTAAAATTTTTTCATCTTTTAAATATTCAGATATTAAAAAAGCTAATTCTAGCGACTGCGATGCATTCAATCTAGGGTCGCAAAAAGTATGATATCTATTTTTTAAATCTTCATCAGTAATCTGCTGTAATCCTCCCATACATTCCGTAACATCTGAACCAGTCATTTCAAGATGAACTCCACCAGGATAAGTGCCAAGATTTTTATGAATTGCAAAAAACTTCTGAATTTCAGCAAAAATATTTTTTACTGGTCTAGTTTTGAAGCCTGTATTAGATTTTATTGTATTGCCATGCATTGGATCACATGCCCATACAACAACTTTACCTTCCTTGTGAACCTTTTTAATTATTTCTGGCAAATGATTATCTATTTTGTCAGCACCCATTCGGCAAATTAAAGTAACTTTTCCAGACTCATTATTTGGGTTTATATAATCAATA
Source organism: Alphaproteobacteria bacterium (assembly GCA_045560945.1). Taxonomy (GTDB): domain Bacteria; phylum Pseudomonadota; class Alphaproteobacteria; order HIMB59; genus CACPNW01. The sequence goes on from JBJKYR010000064.1 coordinate 14,134, forward strand.
ATTTTTACTAACTCATCTGGATTTGAAGTAGGCCCAACTTTAATACCAATTGGGTTTTCAATACCTCTTACAAACTCGATATGTGCTCCATCCAACTGACGCGTTCTGTCACCTACCCAAAGCATATGTGCTGAAACATCGTACCATTTACCTGAAGTACTATCAATTCTTGTTAATGCTTCCTCATAATCAAGTAAAAGAGCTTCATGACTAGTAAAAAATTCAGTTTCATAGATTTGACGCACATTTGTATCGTTGATTCCACATGCTTTCATAAAAGCAATACATTCGTCAATTCTGTCTGCAATTTCTGTAAATTTATTAGCATTTTCTTCTTCCACAAAATTAAGGTTCCACTGATGTATTTTATTTAAATTGGCATATCCTCCTTGTGAAAATGCTCTTAATAAATTTAGTGTAGATGCAGATTGATTGTATGCTTGAATAAGTCTTTTGGGATCTGGAACTCTATCTCCTTCAGTAAATTCAATACCATTAATTATATCACCTTTATAAGATTCTAGCTCAATTCCATTAATAGTTTCTTTATCAGAGGATCTGGGTTTAGCAAATTGTCCAGCTATTCTACCTACTTTTACAACAGGGCAGGAAGCTCCAAATGTTAAAACTACTGCCATTTGAAGAATAACCTTAAAACTATTTTTTATATTATCAGGATGAAAATCTGCAAAACTCTCAGCACAGTCTCCGCCTTGCAATAAAAAAGCTTCACCATTGGATACTTTTGCAAGTTTAGATTTTAAAGATCTGGCCTCACCTGCAAATACTAAGGGTGGAAATTTTTTAATTTTATCTAACGATTCATTTAACTTAGTTTCATCTTTATAAATAGGCTGATGTTTTGCTGTTTTTGAACGCCAAGAACTAGGTGACCACTGAGTTTTCATATTAATTTAGGCTATTAAACTCTATAGAATCTCTAAACAAGTTTAATATATGTGATAACTTCAGAAATTAGTAAATTTTAAGATTTGATCGTCTTATAGCAAGCTTATTATTAGGAATATTCTTATTTATTACACTACCAGCACCAATTTTAACATTATTTCCTATTTTTACTGGAGCAATTAATGAGCTGTTTGAGCCAATAAATGCATTATTGCCTATATAGGTTTTATTTTTTTTAACTCCATCGTAGTTACAAGTTATACAGCCTGCTCCTATATTAACCTCATTTCCAACCTTACTGTCACCCACATAAGATAAATGGCTTATTGCCGTATTACTACCAATTATTGAATTTTTAACTTCTACATAATTTCCTATTTTACAATTTTTTTCAATTTTAGAATTAGATCTAATTCTTGCATGAGGACCAATCGAGCAATTTTCTTTAACTACTACCCCCTCTAGATCAGAAAAGCTTTTTATAATAGTTCCAGACTTAACAACAACATTTTTGCGAATATTCACATTGGGTTCGATTATAACTTTCTTTTCTATTTTAGTATCATAACTAAGATAGCAACTTTCTGGCCTCTTAATTAAAACACCTTGATTTATAAACTTATCTATCAATCTTCTTTGAAATAGATTGTCAATTTTAATAAAGTCAACTAAATTATTAATGCCAGTCATTTCTTCCTCAGAAGAAACAGTGAATGAAAATGGAATATTTTTTTCAAAATATATTTCAAAAAGATCTGTTAAATATTTTTCTTTTTTAATTTTACTAAATTTAATTAATTTAATATTTTTAAAAAAAATAGATTTATTAACAATCATTATCCCTGAGTTACATAACTCAATTAATTTTTCAGATTTTGTTGCATGAATTTCCTCTACAACTTTTACAACTATATTTTTCTCTAAAACAACTCTTCCATATCCATAAGGTGTGTAGGATTTAAATAAAATCATACTAGCATTATTATTTTTTTTAAAATTTCTAATTAATTTCTTAAGAGAAGTGTCTTTTATAAGAGGAACATCTCCAAATAATATAATAAAGCTTTCTGTTTTAATATGTGGTCTAGCAGCCTCAACAGCATCAGCTGTACCTTTTGGAGATTTTTGAATTACTAACTTGCAACCATTTAAAATAGAATTTAACTCAGCATGATTATTTTTGTTACATACTACAATGATATTTTTTCCTGATATTTTTTTAGCAGTATTATAAACATGAGACACTATTGGAAGACCAGCTAGGTCATGAGTAAGTTTTGATTTATTAGAGATAAAACGTGTACTTCTACCTGCGGCTAAAATTACAGTTGTAATATTTTTCATTAAACTAGAGATTTCTTAAAATCTCATTTCCAACATTAATAATTTCTCTAGATGCATCAGACGTAACATTTATATCAATTACCCCCCTACCTACAGCAAATGTCTCTGCAAATATAACTTTGCTTGAAATTCTAGATCTCGCTACTTTTGCACCTGAGTATCTTAAACGTAAAACCATAGCATCTGTAAGTCTGGCCCTTGGCATAACTCTATTTAAAATAATTAAAGGTTTTTTTCTCTCATCTCTTGCGATTTGCAAAAAAGGTAATGTGGCCATTAAATCTAGAGGGCTTGGCTGTACAGGGACAAATATTCCATTCGATACCTTTACAATTTGAATTGTCTCAAATGTAATAGCGGGTGGGCTATCAATTATTATATAGTCATATTTTCTTTTAATTTGTTTAACTTCATCTGGAAGACTCCTGATATCAAAATTATAAAAATCTATACCGATATCATCTTCACCATAATATTTTTTTCTTTCAGTTAGCCAGTAGCTTAAACTTTTTTGAGGATCAGCATCAATAACTGCAACTTTATATCCGCTATTACTCCATAATACGGCTATATTAGCAGAAAGAGTGGATTTACCAGATCCACCTTTTTGATTAGAGAATGCTATAACTTTACCCATGCGAAAATTTTGATAAGATAATAACAATTTTAATACTATATGAAACAAATTTTAAAAAAAATATGCACCAAAAAACTATAGAAGAGGCAAAAAAAAGACTTTTAGGAGGACAACTCGTTATTTTTCCCACAGAAACTGTGTATGGAATTGGTGGCAATGCAATAAACGAAAATGCGATTAAGTTAATATATCAAGTCAAAAAAAGACCCTTTACTAATCCGCTGATATGTCATTTTGTGAATATTAACGAGATTGAAAAAAATTTTATTTTACAAGAAAAAGATTATGAGCTAGCCAATACTTTTTGGCCAGGGCCATTAACTCTTATATTAGAAAAAAATAAAGAGTCAAAAATTACACCTTTATTATCCAATAGTCAAAATTTGGTTGGGTGCAGAATACCTAATAATGAAATCGCAATAAATCTTTTATCACAAATAGATTTTCCAATAGCAGCACCAAGTGCAAATATTGCAACAAAAACTTCTGTTACTTCTATTAAAGACTTAGATAATAATTTAAAAAAAAATTTTTATATTGATGGTGGTACTTCAGTTCTAGGATTAGAATCAACAGTTATTCAAACAACAAAAGAAGGTTGTAAAATACTAAGATTAGGCAGTCTTACAACCGAAGAAATAAAAAATAAGTTTAGTCATTATAAAATAGAAATAAGTAATTCTAAAGTTTCTCCTGGAAACCAATTAAAACATTATTCTCCAAATAAACCCATTAGAATAAATGTGAAAAATATTAATGAAAATGAAGCTTTATTAAATTTTGGAAAAAATAAATTAATATCTAATGTAAAACATCTTAATCTAAGTATTAATGAAGATTTAATTGAAGCTAGTCATAATTTTTACAATTATCTTAATGTATTAGACCAAAGTAACTGCAGTGGTATTGCAGTTGTTCCAATACCTAATGATGGGTTAGGTAAAACGATAAATGATCGCCTTAAAAGAGCCGCTTACTATGATAATAAATAATTTATTTAATGATTTAGCGTTAATTGTTGGTGAAAAAAACATCATCACTAATTCTCAAGATTTAAAAAAATACAATAAAGATTGGAGAGGCTTTTATAATAATAATAGTTTATGTGTTTTATTTCCAAAAAATACTAACATACTTAAAAAAATTACCACTTATTGTTATAAGGAAGATATTAAAATTGTTCCTCAAGGAGGTAATACAAGTCTAACTGGTGCTTCAGTGCCTAGTTATAACAGCAAGGAAATTATAATAAATTTTGCAAAAATGAATAAAATTTTAGAACTTGATAAAAGTAACTTAACAGTACTTGTTGAGTCTGGATTAATATTAGATGATCTTAAAGAATATCTTAATAAAGAAAATTTATATTTTCCAATTGATTTATCTTCATCAGGTTCATGCATGATTGGAGGTAATATTGCAACTAATGCAGGTGGAATTAATGCTCTTAAGTATGGGAGTATGAAAGAAAATATTATTGGTCTTGAAATTGTAACCGGTGAAGGAGCAATAATAACTTCATTATCAAAAATGAAAAAGAACAATACTGGCTATGATTTAAAATCAATTATTTGCAATTCTGAAGGAACACTTGGTTTGATTTCAAAAGTATTACTTAAAATACACCCTAAACCTCTAAACAATTTTACTTTTTTTGCATCTTATAAGGATTTAAAGACATGTATAAAATCTTTTAATGAAATCAGATCATTATACTATGATAAACTTGAAAGTTCTGAGCTTATCCCAAATTTATCTTTTGAAATATGTATTAAAAATAATTTTTTAAAAAAACATTTTTTTGAAAAAGAAATGCCTTATTATATAATCTATAAATTAAACCTCTATGAGGATAAAGCTACTTTTCAGAATAATTTTGAGAAAAAATTCCATTTAATATCAAATAATATAAGTGATATTTTAATTCCAAATTCTATTGATCAAGAAAAAAAAATATGGAAATTTAGAGATGATCTAGTTGAAGCTTATAAGATGGAAGGTGAGATTATTACAAATGATATATCTATACCACTTGATAAGATGGAAAATTTTTTTAATGTTGCTAAAAAAAATATTAAAAAAATGAATTCTAAAATTAAATTACATACTTTTGGTCATATTGGGGATGGAAATATTCACTATAATATGATTGTGCCTAAAAAATATTCTAATGAATCGTATTTGAGTTTGAGGGATAATATTTATTCTTATGTTAATAATTTAGTTCAAGATTATGGAGGAAGTTTTAGCGCTGAACATGGTATAGGTCAGATTAAAAAAAATAGTTTATTAAAATTTAAGTCCAATAATGAAATAAGATTAATGAAAAATTTAAAAAAAGCATTTGACCCTAAAAATATTTTAAACCCAGGTAAAATATTTGATATTTAAATTAACTATTAATATAATCTCTAATCTTATAATATAAAATTGCACTTGAATAGACTGGTCGTCTAAATAAGCTCCCAAAGGGAATTGACATATGATTGATATCACTAAAAAATTTAAACCTTTCAGTATTACCATTTATATTCTCTGAAATTAATTTACCCGCCAGAACACTCAAGGCCAATCCATGACCAGAATAACCAAAAGCATAAGATAATTTGTTATTCATCAATGTGCCAAAATGAGGAAGTCTATTTACAGTTATAGCTAAGGTTCCACCCCAAGAATAATCTATTTTCACATTTTGTAACTGAGGGAAGACTTTAAACATTCTTTTAGTAACAAATGATTTAGAATTTTTTACAAAGTTAGAGGTAAATGTTTCCCCTCCTCCAAATATCATTCTCCAATCTTCAGAAAATCTGTAATAATCAATAATAAATCTAGTATCACATATTGCATAATTATTTTTTATTATTTCTTTAGCTTTTTTTTCTCCTAAAGGCTCTGTTGCAACAATGTAATTATTAATTGGAATAAATTTATTTTTTTTTGACCCCAATAGAGAGTCTAAGTAACCATTACAAGCAACTACAACTTTACTTGCTTTTATAACTCCTTTTTTAGTAATAATTTTAACTTTATCACCTATTTCATGAATTTTTTCTACAGGAGTATTTTCAAAAATCTTCACATTGTTTAGTTTAGAAACTTTAGCCAAACCAATATTTAACTTTAAAGGATTTAAGTGGTAACTCCCTGAGTTAAGCATTCCTGCTAAGTACATTTTAGAATTTATCTCTTCTCTTATTTCGGCCTTGTTATAAAACTTATACCCTTCAAAATTATAATTTTTAGACATATGTTCTATTTCAAATTTATATTCATCAATATCTTTTGCAAAACATGCAGTTGACATAACTCCATTAACAATATGGCAATTTATATTATGTTCTTTAATTAAATTCTTTACTTCATCCACAGACTCAAGACCTAAATTCCATAATTCTTTAGCGTGACTTAAGCCTAACTTTTTCTCAACAGTATATTGATCTTTTCTCATACCAATACCAAGTTGACCACCATTCCTTCCAGATGCCCCCCAACCTACTTGTCTAGCTTCACATAAAACTACTGAATATCCTTTTTTGCTTAAATTAAGAGCACTTGATATTCCAGTTAATCCCCCACCAATTACACAAACATCAACATTAATATCTGAATTTAATTGATCTTTAGAATTTAAATTATCAATAGAGCTCCTATAAAAACTAATTTTTTCATTATCATGTTGTTCATAGGTTTGATTTTTGTTAAACATAAAGAATATATATGTCTTTATCTAATTTATTCCTCTAAACAAGAATAAGTATAATTAAATAATCCCTATGAAAGAAAATTTTGAAAAATGGCTTAATGATAACTCAATTACAGAAGTAGAATGTTTAGTTCCTGATTTAGGAGGAATTGCAAGAGGAAAAATTTTACCTACTAAAAAATTTATACAAGGTTTAGAGAATGATAGTCATCGACTACCGCAATCAGTATTTATCCAAACAATTTCAGGTGGTTATGCAACTGAAGATGAAGAATTGCCTGTAGATGTATACAATCCAACCGACATTGATGTTATTTTAAGGCCCGATTTTAATACAATTAGAAATGTTCCTTGGTATGAAGATCCTACTGCGCAAGTTATTTGTGATGCAGTTAATCTTAACGGAACTAACGTGATAAATTCCAGCAGATCAGTTTTAAAAAAAATATTAAAGTTATTTGATGATCTAGGTTATCAACCAGTTGTATCACCAGAGGTTGAGTTTTATTTAGTCAAACCCAACCCTGATGCTGATTATCCATTAGAGGTCCCTATAGGACAATCAGGAAGAGAGGAGACAGGTAAGCAAGCATTTGGTATTGATGCAGTTAATGAGTTTGATAATTTATTTGAAGATGTATATAATTTTTGTGAGCAACAAAATATTGAAATAGATACAATCAATCATGAAAGTG
>JBJKYR010000065.1:0-21282 GCA_045560945.1 Alphaproteobacteria bacterium
GAAGAGGAAGGGTAATCACTTCTACTAATAAACGTCCACTTAAATCTCTATCTGATATGCTTAAAGGTAAGCAGGGGAGATTTAGACAGAATCTTTTAGGCAAAAGGGTTGATTACTCAGGAAGGTCAGTAATTGTAGTTGGACCAAATCTTAAACTACATCAATGTGGTCTTCCAAAAAAAATGGCACTAGAATTATTTAAACCTTTTATTTTTAATAAATTAGATATTTATGGATGGGCAAATACTATTAAAGCGGCAAAAAAATTAGTTGAAAAAGAAGATCCAAGGGTATGGGACATACTTGAAGAAGTAATTAGAGAACATCCTGTACTACTCAATAGAGCTCCTACTTTACACAGATTGGGGATTCAGGCTTTTGAGCCAGTTTTAATAGAAGGAAAATCAATACAATTGCATCCACTAGTATGTACTGCTTTTAACGCTGATTTTGATGGCGATCAAATGGCTGTTCATGTTCCATTAAGTCTAGAAGCTCAATTAGAGGCTCGAGTTCTTATGATGAGTACTAACAACATACTTTCTCCATCCAGTGGAAAACCTATCATTGTACCATCTCAAGATATTGTTTTAGGAATTTATTATTTATCGATTATGCGAAATAATCAAAAAGGTGAAGGTAGAAATTTTCTTGATACAAACGAAATATTAAAAGCAGTTGAATTAAAAGATATTAAGCTTCACTCAAAAATAAATGTAAGAATTAAAAACTTTGATGGCTCATTTTCAAAGGTAGAAACAACTGCAGGAAGAATGTTGCTGGCTGACTCTTTACCTAATAATAAAAAAATAAATTTTAGTTTAATTAATAAAGTCTTAACTAAAAAAGAAGTTAGTAATTTAATTGATACAGTCTATCGTTTCTGTGGACAAAAAGAAACGGTTCTTTTTGCAGATAGTATAATGCAAATAGGTTTTAAATATGCAGCTATTGCAGGAATTTCATTTGGAAAAGATGATTTGATTATTCCAGAAGATAAACAAAGATTACTTGATGAAACTCAATCTAAAGTTCAAGAATATGAAAATCAATATCAGGATGGTCTTATTACTCAAGGTGAAAAATATAACAAAGTAGTAGATGCTTGGTCAGAATGCACCAATAGGGTTGCTGATAAAATGCTAGATGTCATTTCAAATCCAGAGGATGATAAACCAATTAACTCTGTATACATGATGGCTCATTCGGGAGCTCGTGGTTCTGCTGCTCAGTTAAAGCAACTTGCTGGTATGAGAGGTTTGATGGCAAAGCCCTCTGGTGAAATTATTGAAAATCCTATTAATCTACTATAAGTCTAACTTCAAGGAAGGGTTATCAGTTTTAGAATATTTTACTTCAACACATGGAGCTAGGAAAGGCCTTGCTGATACAGCTTTAAAAACAGCTAGTAGTGGATATTTAACTAGACGTTTAGTAGATGTGGCACAAGACGCTGTTATAAGAGAGTTAGATTGTGGAACTAAAAATGGTGTAATAGTTGAAGAAATTGTTGATTCTGGAAATATTACTTCTCCATTATCAGAAAGAGTTCTTGGCAGAACACCTTCAGAAGATATTAAAGATTTGAATAATAATCTAATAATACAATATGGTCATATAATTGAAGAAAAACATCTGGAGGAAATTAAGAATTCAGGATTGAGATCAATGAAAATTAGATCAGTATTAACATGTGAAACTGAAGATGGAATTTGCTCAAAATGTTATGGAAGAGATCTAGCAAGAGGTACTGAGGTTAATATTGGTGAGGCTGTAGGTATTATTGCCGCTCAATCAATTGGAGAACCTGGAACACAGTTAACAATGAGAACATTCCATATAGGTGGAGCTGCAAGCTCTTCTGTTGAACAATCTAATGCTGTTGCTCCTATAGAAGGCAAAATTAGATTTGAAAATATAAGATTAATTAATGATAAAGCTAATAATCAAATTATACTTACTCGAAATGCTAAAATTAAAATATTGTTAGATGACGTAGAAAAATTTTCATTTAACATACCTTTTGGTTCAAAGTTATTTGTGCAGGATAAGCAGATAGTTAAAGTTAACGATCTTTTAGCAGAGTGGGATCCTTATACTTTGCCAATAATAGCTGAAAAAGATGGTATAATAAATTATGTAGATCTAAAACAAGGAATTTCTTTCAGAGAGTCAACTGATGATACTACAGGAATATCAAGCAAGATAGTTATAGATTGGAGCCAGAATCCAAAATCAAAAAACTTTAAGCCAGCTATAAATATTGTTAACTCTTATGAAGATAAGGAAAATATTGATGGAGATATAATTAATTATCCAATGTCAATTGATTCAATTCTAAGTGTTGAGAATGGTCAAGATGTTTCAGCGGGGCAGGTTCTCGCAAGAATACCAAAAGAGTCTTCTAAAACTAAAGATATAACAGGAGGTCTGCCAAGAGTGGCTGAATTATTTGAGGCTAGAAAACCAAAAGACCCTGCAATCATGTGCGAGATTGACGGACAAATTTCTTTTGGAAAAGATTATAAAAACAAGAGAAGATTGGTAATAACTAGTGTCGATGAAGAAAATACTTTTGAGATTTTAATACCTAGATCTAAATATTTAAATGTTCAAGAAGGTGATTTTGTAAAAAAAGGTGATATATTAGTTGAGGGTACACCAGTCCCCCATGACATTTTAAGAATATTAGGTATTGAAGAGCTAGCAAGATATTTAGTTAAAGAAGTTCAGGCTGTCTATAAGCTTCAAGGTGTTTATATTAATGATAAACATATTGAAACTATAGCCAGACAAATGCTGCAAAAAGTTCTAATTAAAAATCCAGGAGAATCATCTTTAATTTCAGGAGAGCAGATTCAAAAAAGAGATGTTTTAAAAATTAACAAACTGCTTGAATCTCAAGGTAAAAAAATTGTTATTTATGAACCTGTTCTTTTAGGTATTACAAAAGCAAGTCTTCAAACTTCTTCTTTCATATCTGCTGCATCTTTTCAAGAAACTACAAAAGTTTTAACTGATGCCGCAACAATTGGTAAAATTGACACTCTATCAGGCCTTAAAGAAAATGTTATTGTTGGGCGACTGATTCCTGCGGGAACAGGGAAAATGACATCTGAATATGAAAACATTGCTAAGGTTAAAGATCAAGAAATAACAGAGCAAAGAAGTATCTTAAATGAAAATAATGAAAAACCCTCATAATTTGCATATATTTCTTGACTTTTTAGCTATCAATTAATAAAGACCTGCTACTTTTTGTTGATGGTAGTGGAAAATTAATTCCAAACACTTAGCAAGGAAAAATATGCCAACTATAAACCAGTTAGTAAGAAAAGGAAGAAAAGCTCAAAAAAAAAGGAACAAAGTTCCTGCTTTGGAAGCCTGCCCTCAAAAAAGAGGAGTTTGCACTAGAGTTTATACAACAACTCCAAAAAAACCTAACTCCGCTTTACGTAAGGTTGCAAGAGTTAAGCTTACTAATGGTCAGGAAGTTTCTGCATACATACCGGGAGAGGGTCATAACCTTCAAGAGCATTCAGTTGTTTTGCTTAGGGGAGGAAGAGTAAAGGATTTGCCTGGTGTCAGATATCACATTTTAAGAGGTACTTTAGACACGCAAGGTGTTAGTGCAAGAAAACAAAGACGCTCTTTATATGGCGCAAAAAAACCTAAATAAATATGTCAAGAAGAAGAGCTGCAGAAAAAAGAGTTGTAATACCAGATCATAAATACAAAGATATTATACTTACTAAATTTATGAATAGAATTATGATTGATGGAAAAAAATCAATATCAGAAAAAATAGTATACGGAGCCTTTGAAATCATATCAGAAAAAACTGAAAAAAGTCCAATTGATTTTTTTCATGAAGCACTTAATAACGTTAAGCCAAGTCTTGAAGTAAGATCAAGAAGAGTTGGTGGTGCCACTTACCAAGTTCCGATGGAAGTGCGACCTAGAAGAGCACAGACACTTGCAATGAAATGGATAGTTGACTCAGCAAATAAAAGAAATGAAAAAACTATGCGAGAAAGAGTTGCGAATGAAATTTTCGATGCATTCAATAATAAAGGTAATTCAGTGAAAAAACGAGAAGAGACTCATAAAATGGCTGAAGCAAACAGAGCTTTCTCTCATTTTAGGTGGTAGTAAAAATGTCAAGAACTCATAGTTTAGAAAAATATAGAAATATTGGTATCATGGCTCATATAGATGCTGGCAAAACCACAACTACAGAAAGAATTTTATATTATACTGGTAAATCTCACAAAATAGGTGAAGTTCATGATGGTGCTGCAACTATGGATTGGATGGAGCAAGAACAAGAAAGAGGAATTACAATTACATCTGCAGCCACAACCTGTTTTTGGAATGATCATAGGGTTAATATTATTGATACACCAGGGCATGTTGACTTTACAATTGAAGTTGAGAGATCTCTTAAGGTGCTTGATGGTGCAGTTGCTGTATTTGATGGTGTAGCTGGAGTTGAACCGCAATCTGAAACTGTTTGGCGCCAAGCTGATAAATATAATGTTCCTAGAATGTGTTTTATAAACAAATTAGATAGAACTGGAGCAAATTTTTTTATGTGTGTAGATATGATACCTGAAAGATTAGGCTCCTATCCCCTTGTGTTACAGCTCCCCATAGGCATTGAGAGTGATTTAAAAGGTGTCGTTGATTTAGTTTCAAATAATGCTATCGTCTGGCAGGATGAAAGTCTTGGTGCTAAATTTGATATTGTTGAAATACCTGATGATTTAAAAGAACAAGCAAAAGAATATAGAGAAAAATTAGTAGAAAAAGCTGTTGAGGAAGATGACACAATTATGGAGTCATATTTAGATGGTAACGAACCATCAATTGAGGATTTAAAAAAATGTATCAGAAAAGGTACAATTAAGGGTTCATTTGTTCCTGTTTTAACTGGTTCAGCTTTTAAAAATAAAGGGGTGCAGCCGTTACTTGATGCGGTAATAGATTATATGCCATCACCTATTGATGTAGCAAGTGTTCGTGGAGTAGCTGTAGAAGATGACTCAAAAGAACTCACTAGAAAGTGTGATGACAATGAGCCTTTTAGTGCACTAGCATTTAAAATTATGACAGATCCTTTTGTAGGTAGTTTGACATTTACAAGAATTTATTCCGGAACAATCAATACAAAAGATACAGTTCTAAATTCCAACTCTGAAAAAAAAGAAAATATTGGTAGAATGCTTTTAATGCATGCAAACAATAGAGAAGAAATTAAAACTGCTAATGCCGGTGATATTGTAGCACTTGTTGGCTTAAAAGATGTAACAACAGGTGAGACATTGTGCTCTGTTAATGAACCTATTGTTTTAGAGAAAATGGATTTCCCTGATCCTGTAATTGAAGTTGCAGTTGAGCCAAAAACAAAAGTAGACCATGAAAAAATGGGTACGGCTCTCGGTAGATTAGCTCAGGAAGACCCAAGCTTTAGAGTAACAACTGACCATGAGAGTGGTCAGACAATTATTAAAGGGATGGGTGAGCTTCATCTTGAAATTTTGGTAGATAGAATGAAAAGAGAGTTTAAAGTAGAAGCAAATGTTGGCGCACCGCAAGTTGCTTATAGAGAAACAATATCTAGCTCATTTAATGTTGATTATACTCATAAAAAACAATCAGGAGGAGCAGGACAATTTGCAAGGGTAAAAATAACTTTTGATCCTGGTGAGCCTGGGAGTGGATACGAATTTATTAATAAAATAAAAGGTGGAAATATCCCCACTGAACTTATACCTGGGGTTGAAAAAGGATTAGTTGCTCAACAACAGACAGGTGTTATGGCCGGCTTTCCTTGTATAGATTTTAAAGCAACTTTAACTGACGGAGCCTATCATGATGTTGATTCAAGTGTTCTGGCTTTTGAAATTGCTGCAAGAGCTGCATTCAGAGAAGGTATTGCGAAAGCTAATCCAGTTCTACTAGAACCAATGATGAAAGTTGAAGTAGTTACGCCTGAAGAATATATGGGTGATGTTATTGGAGATTTGAATAGTAGAAGAGGTCAAGTTCAGGAGATGTCAACCAGAGGAAATGCAAATGTTGTAGATGCAATGGTACCTCTTGCAAATATGTTTGGTTATGTAAATAATCTTAGATCTTTAACACAAGGTAGAGCGAACTACTCAATGCAGTTCGATCATTATGAGCAGGTACCTTCAAATGTTGCAGATGAAGTAAAGGCAAAGTTAGCGTAATGGATTCTCAAAATATTAGAATTAGATTAAGAGCTTTCGACAATAAACTTCTTGATAATAGTACTTTAGAAATAATCAATACTGCGAAAAGAACTGGAGCTAAGGTAAAAGGACCAATACCTTTACCAACTAGATTTGAAAAATTCACTGTTAATAAGTCTCCACACGTAGATAAGAAAAGCCGTGATCAGTTTGAGATAAGAACTCACAATAGATTATTAGATATTATTGATCCAACCCCACAAACAGTAGATGCACTAATGAAACTTGATTTGTCAGCTGGTGTTGAAGTGGACATAAAGATTTAGACATGAAAAAAAGAACTGGTCTAATTGCAACTAAAATTGGAAATAGTTCTTATTTCAGTGAAAATGGAAATGTAATTCCTGTAACTGTGTTAAAAGTTGATGAATGCATTGTATCAAATATTAAAACTTTAGAAAAAGATGGCTACTCTTCAATTCAAGTTGTTTCTATAGATGGTAAATCTGATATTAAAAAAATTAAAAAGCCTCAACAAAAATTATTTGCAAATATAAAATCAGATCCAAAAAAAGTTATTAAAGAATTTAGAATTCATCCAGAAAATCAATTAGAAATTGGTACAAAATTAAATGTATCTCATTTTAAAAAAGACCAATTTGTTGATGTTACATCTAATTCAATAGGTAAGGGTTTTGCTGGAGCAATGAAGAGGCACAACTTTGCTGGATTAAGGGCATCCCACGGTGTTTCAATATCTCATAGATCTCATGGTTCTACTGGTCAAAATCAAGATCCTGGAAAAGTATTTAAAGGCAAAAAAATGGCAGGTCACATGGGAGCAAAAAAAGTAACTAAACAAAATCTTAAGGTTATAGATGTGGATGAAGAAAATAAAATACTTATCATCAACGGCTCTGTTCCTGGAAGAAAAAATTCGGTTGTTTTTGTAAATGACTCTGTAAAGAAAAATTAAAAATGAAAAAACAAGTTGTTAATCTAGAAAATAAAAAAGTAAAAGATTTAGATATCAATACAAATGTTTTTGGAATTAAGCTTTTGCCAGATATCATTCATCAATATATTAGATATCAAAACGCTAAATCAAGACAGGGAACGCATAAAACTAAATCAAGATCAGAAGTAAATGGAAGAGCAAAAAAACCTTTTTCTCAAAAAGGTACCGGTAATGCAAGGCAGGGAAGTAGTAAACCTCCTCACTTTAGAGGCGGAGCAATATCTATGGGACCCATTCAAAGAGATCATTCATTTTCACTAAATAAAAAAGAAAAAAAACTAGCAATAAAATCTGCACTATCATCAAAGTTACTTGAAGACAATATTATATTCTTGGACACGTTAGAAATTAAAAATCATAAAACAAAAGAGTTAGTTACTAAACTTAATAATTTTAATTTTAATACTGCATTGTTTGTTTATGGAGATGAAAAGATTGATGATAATTTTAAAAAAGCATCTTCAAATATACCACATGTTTCAATTCTTAGTTGCAGTGGAATAAATGTTAAGGATTTAATTTCAAATCATAAAATTTTTATTGACGAAAAATCAATAGATCAAATAACTAAAAGATTATCATGAAAATAAAGAAAACAATATCTGATGAAAAAGCATTTAGCATTATTCACAAGCCTATGATGACCGAGAAATCAACAAACCTTAATCAATTTAATCAATACACTTTTGTGGTTGATAAAAACTCAAATTCTCATGAAATTCAGCAAGCAATTGAAAAAATATTCAAAGTTAAGGTGACTAAAATAAATACTGCTATAATTAGAGGAAAACCAAAGTCTTTCAAAGGAAATATCGGATACAAAAAAAGATTTAAAAAAAGCAATTGTGACTCTAGCTGATGGCAATACAATCGACTCATCATTGGAGATTAAATAATGTTAACTAAACTAAAACCTAACACACCAGGTCAAAGAGGAACTGTTTTAGTATCAAAAAAACATCTATCTAATGATAAGCCATACAAAACACTTACAAAATCAAAACATTCATCTGGAGGAAGAAATAATCAAGGAAGAATTACATCACGAAGAATGGGTGGTGGTGTAAAAAGGAAATATAGAATTATAGATTTTAAAAGAAATAAATTTGATATTAATGCCGAGGTTGTTAGAAACGAATATGATCCCAATAGATCTGCATTTATCTCACTTATAAAATACGAAGATGGTGAATTCAGATATATACTTTCTCCAAAAAATATATCTGTAGGTGATAAAGTTTCTTCAGGAATGAATGTGGAAATTAAAGATGGAAATTGCCTCCCACTTAAAAACATACCCATTGGTACATATGTTCATAATATTGAATTAAAGCCAGGTGCTGGAGGACAATTGGTTAGATCTGCAGGAACATCTGCTCAAATTATATCAAAAGAAGATCTTTATGTGCAAATAAAATTAGTTTCAGGTGAAATAAGAATGATAAATAAAAATTCTATGGCTTCGATTGGCGTTTTATCTAATCCAGACAATAAAAATATTAAACTAGGTAAGGCTGGCAGAAAAAGATATTTAGGATGCAGACCAAAAGTTAGGGGTGTTGTAATGAATCCTGTAGACCACCCTCATGGTGGTGGTGAAGGAAGAACATCTGGAGGTAGACACCCAGTAACTCCTTGGGGAGTATCTACAAAAGGAAAGAAAACAAGAAGTAATAAAAAAACCAACACATTTATTATTAGAAGAAGGAAAAAATAATGGCAAGATCAGTTTGGAAAGGACCATTTGTTGATATTAATTTGCTTAAAAAAGCAGAAAAGGTATCTGAATCAGGTAGAAAAGAGGTTATTAAAACTTGGTCAAGAAGATCAACTATACTTCCTCAATTTGTTGGATTGACATTTGGTGTATACAATGGTCAAAAATTTGTGCCTGTAAGTGTTAGCGAACATATGGTGGGACATAAATTTGGAGAATTTTCACCAACTAGAAACTTTAAAGGTCACACTGCTGCAGATAAGAAAGCTGGTAAATAGTTTATGGTTTTAGAAAATACATCAATAGCTAAAGATAATACAATTAGAGTTAGTCAATTAAAACTGGCAAATATAACTAGATTGATTGTTAATCAAAAGGTTAATAAGGCAGTTGAACAATTAAAATTTTCAAATAAAAGAATTTCTCAAAATGTTTTAAAGGTGTTAAATTCTGCAATTGCAAATGCTGAAAATAATAAGCAACTAGACATTGATAATTTATATGTAAAAGAAGCATATGTAGGAAAAAGTTTAAGCATGAAAAGGTTTCGCCCAAGAGCAAAAGGTAGAGCCTCTTCCATTTTGAAGCCTTTTAGCAAATTAACTATAATATTAGAAGAAAGAACAATTGATAAAGAAGGAAAAAAATAACTATGGGACAAAAAGTTAATCCAAACGGCATAAGATTAGGCATTAATAGAACATGGTCATCTAGATGGTTTTCAAATTCTGAGTATTCAAAGTTACTTCATCAAGATTTAGAAATTAAAAATTTCGTTGAAAAAAAATTAAAAAATGCCAGTATTTCAAAAGTTAATATTGAAAGAGCTGCAAAAAAATTGAGAATTTCAATTTACAGTTCTAGACCTGGTATCATTATTGGAAAAAAAGGAGCAGACATTGAAAGTCTTAAAAAAATACTGTCATCTATGTCAAACTTAGAAGTTTTTCTAGATATTAAAGAAGTGAGAAAACCAGAAGTTGAAGCTAAGCTTGTTGCTGAGAATATAGCATCTCAACTTGAAAGACGTATTTCTTTTAGAAGAGCTATGAAAAAAGCTGTTCAATCATCTATGAGATTAGGTGCTAAGGGGGTTAAAGTTGTTTGCAGTGGAAGATTGGGTGGTGCAGAAATTGCAAGAACAGAAAAATATCACGAAGGAAGTGTACCTCTTCATACACTTAGAAGTGATATAGATTATGCTCAGGCAGAAGCAGAAACTACATACGGTATATGTGGAATAAAAGTTTGGATTAATAAAGGCGACATACTTGCAAAAGATCCCTACGCAAGTGAAAAAAAACAAATTGAAATGGGGAGCGTAAGATAATGAATATGTTATCTCCAAAAAAGACTAAATATAGAAAACAATTCAAAGGAAGAATTCATGGAAATGCTAAAGGAAATTACGCTCTTAATTATGGGAGTTTTGGACTAAAAGCAATGCAACCAGAAAGAATTACTTCTAGACAAATTGAGTCTGCTAGAAAAGCAATTACAAGACATTTAAAAAGAGCAGGCAAAATGTGGATTAGAATATTTCCAGATGTTCCTGTTTCAAAAAAACCAGCAGAGGTAAGAATGGGTAAAGGAAAAGGCTCAAATGAATTTTGGGCATGCCGCGTCAAACCTGGAAGAATTATGTTTGAAATTGATGGCGTAAATATTACTGATGCTAAAAAGGCAATGACTTTAGCAGCTGCAAAATTGCCAGTTAAATGTAAATTTGTTGAGAGAAATATATGATAGAAAAAAAATCTAAAAATTCTGATTTAAGCAAAATAAGAGCAGAGGTTGTTGATCTTAAAAAAGTTCTTATGAATTTTAAATTTCAAAAATCTACAGGTCAATTAGAAAAAACTTCTGAAATTAAAAAAACAAGATTAAAAATAGCTAGGCTTAAAACAAATATCACAAAAATTTTAGGAGACCAAAATGCCTAAAAGAATCTTATCAGGAACTGTTATTTCATCAAATTCTAACAAAACAATTGTAGTGAAGGTTACTCGAAGAGTTAAACATAAATTATATAAAAAGATTATTAGTTTATCTAAAAATTATCATGTACATGATGAAGATAATGAATTTAAAAGTGGTGATACAGTTAATATCATTGAATCAAAACCAATATCAAAACTAAAAAAATGGATTGTTTTTAATAACAAAGGTGATCAACAATGATACAAATGCAATCAAATCTTTTTGTGGCAGATAATTCTGGAGCTAGAAGGGTTCAGTGTATTAAAGTATTAGGTGGATCAAAAAGAAGATTTGCTTCTATTGGTGACATAATTGTTGTTTCTATTAAAGATGCAATTCCACGAGCAAAAGTAAAGAAAGGTGAAGTTTTTAAAGCTGTTATAGTAAGAACAGCAAAATCTTTTGGTAGATCTGATGGTTCATCAATAAAATTTGATAAGAACGCAGCAGTTCTTTTAGATAAACAAGAAGAACCAATAGCAACTAGGATTTTCGGTCCTGTTACAAGAGAACTTAGGACAAAAAAATTTATGAAAATTATTAGCTTGGCTCCAGAGGTGCTTTAATATGAATATTAAATTTAAAATAAAAAAAGGTGATGAAGTAATCGTCTTGGCAGGTAAAGATAAAGGAAAAAAAGGTAAAATTATTAAACTTCTTCCAAAATTAAATAAAGCAATCGTTTCAGATATTAACAAAGTTAAAAAACATCAAAAACCTGGAAATAATGAACCTGGAGGTATTGTTGAAAAGGAAATGCCAATTCATCTATCTAACTTAAACTTTTTTGACTCAAAATCCAACAAAGGCGTAAGAGTAGGATTTAAATTAAATAAAGATGGTAAAAAATTAAGAATTAATAAAAAAACTGGAACCGAAATTTAGCATGAGCAGACTTTTAAAAGAATATAAAACAACTATTACTGAAGATCTTAAAAGTAAATTGAGTGTTAGTAATATTCACCAAGTGCCAAAGGTCAGTAAGATTGTAATTAATATGGGAATTGGTGATGCAAAAGATGACACAAAACTAATTGATAAAGCGCAAGAGGAACTATCTTTAATATCAGGACAAAAAGCCATAAAAACTAAAGCTAAAAAAGCAATTGCTGGTTTTAAAATTAGAGCAGGAATGCCTCTAGGTTCTTCAGTAACTCTAAGAAATAAAAAAATGTATGAGTTTTTAGATAGATTAGTTAATATTGCTATTCCACGCATAAGGGATTTTAGAGGATTAAATCCGAATAGCTTTGATGGAAGTGGCAATTACTCTATGGGGATTAAAGAGCAAATTATATTCCCAGAAATTAATTATGATAAAATAGATAAAGTTAGAGGTTTGAATATTACAATTTGTACTACAGCAAAAAATAATAGTGATGCTCTAGAATTGCTTAAATGTTTTAACATGCCTTTTTTAGGCAGAGAGGAAAGTTAATTTAAATGGCAAAATTAAGTTCAGTTCAAAAAAACCTAAATAGATTAAATTTAATTAATAAATTTAGTAATAAAAGAAAAAATCTTAAGAAAAAAATTATGGATAAAAGCATATCTATTGAAGAAAGGTTAAAATTACAAAACAAATTAAATGACCTTCCTAGAAACAGTTCAAATATTAGATATCGCAATAGATGTAAATTAACTGGAAGAACAAGAGGTGTTTATAGAAAATTTGGTCTTTCAAGAATCAAAATTAGGGAATTATCAATGTCTGGTGACTTACCAGGTATGATGAAATCTAGCTGGTAGGAGGAAAGTATGGCTTTTAATGATTCTTTATCAGATATGTTGGCAAGAATAAAAAATGCCCATAGAGCAAGAAAATCGATTACCTCATGTTATAAATCAAATCTCAATATGAATGTATTGTCAGTACTAAAAGATGAGGGCTATATAAGAGATTTTCGAGATTTAGAAATTAGAAAAGGAATTAACTCAATACAAATTGATCTTAAATATTTTAATGGTAATCCTGTTATAAAAAATATTAAAAGAGTTTCAAAGCCAGGTATTAGAGTTTATTCAAAAATTTCAGAATTACCTAAAACATATGGTGGTCTTGGCATATCAATTCTCTCAACGCCAATGGGTGTTATGTCAGACAATAAAGCAAGGCAAAAAAATGTTGGTGGTGAAGTCTTGTGTGAGGTTTTTTAGAATGTCAAGAATAGCAAAAAATAGTATAAATATATCTGAAAACGTTACCTGCAAATATGAAAATGGCAATTTCTATGCAAAAGGAAAACTAGGAGAAATGACTCTATCCGTTGATGATTTATTTAAAGTTGAAATTAAAGATAAAGAAATTTTTGTATTACCTAAAGATGATAAAGATAAGCTTAATCCAAACTGGGGAACAACTAGATCTCTAGTATATAATGTTGTGCAAGGAGTTGATGTCGGTTTTACCAAAACTCTAGAATTAAATGGGACTGGTTACAGAGCAAGCGTTTCAGGGTCTAAGTTAAAATTACAATTAGGTTTTAGTCATGATATTGATTATGAGGTACCTAAACAGGTAAAAGTTGAATGCCCCAAACAAACCATAATAAAATTATCTAGTTTCAATAAAGAAATTCTTGGAGCTACTGCTGCAGAAATTCGCTCTTATAGAAAACCAGAGCCTTTCAAGGGCAAAGGAATTAAATATGAAAATGAATATATTTTTAGAAAAGAAGGTAAGAAAAAATAGCTGGTAAAATTATGATAGAAAAAAGAACTAAAAGAATAAGGTATAAACTAAAAAAAGTTTCTAACAGAAAAAGACTAACTGTATTTAGGTCGAATAAGCACTTATATGCGCAAATTATTGATGATACAGTTGGAAAAACTTTGGCCAGTGCCTCAACAAAAGAAAAAAATATGGATATTGATAATAATGATAGAAAGTCTTTAGCTCAAATAATTGGTAAAAATATTGCTAAAAGATCAATTGAAAAAGGCATAAAGGAAGTAGCATTCGATAAAGGTAAATATAAGTATCATGGTTTAATTAAAATTCTTGCTGATTCTGCTAGAACTGAAGGATTGATTTTTTAAGGAAAATATATGTTTGAAAATGAAAATAAAGATTTTAGTGAACATTTGGTAACAATAAATAGAGTTGCTAAAGTTGTTAAAGGTGGAAGACGTTTTGGATTTGCAGCAATTATGATTGTAGGGGATAACAAGGGTAGAGTTGGTTATGGTACAGGAAAAGCAAAAGAAGTGCCTGAAGCAGTTAGAAAGGCTTCTGAAAATGCAAAAAATAAAATGATAAGAGTTTCATTAAAAGATAATAGAACATTACATCACGATGTTATAGGTAGATATGGTGCTGGGAAAGTTATACTTAGGTCTGCAGCTCCAGGTACAGGCATAATAGCAGGTGGGGCAATGAGAGCTCTTTTTGAGTCTTTAGGGATTAAAGATGTAGTAGCAAAATCTATGGGGACATCTAATCCTCATAATATGTTAAAAGCTACTTTCAATGCTTTCATGCAATCAGAGTCACCTAAATCAGTTGCAGCAAAAAGATCAAAAAAAGTTACAGATATAATTAAAAATAATAAACAGTCATAAGGATTATCATTTATGAAAATTAATCAAATACCTTCTACACTAATCTCAAGTTCTAAAAGAAAAAGGAGAGGTCGTGGCTCAGGTTCAGGATTAGGTAAAACAGCTGGCAGAGGAGTAAAGGGTCAAAAGTCACGTTCTGGAGTATCCATTAATGGTTTCGAGGGTGGTCAAATGCCCCTTTATAGAAGATTGCCAAAAAGAGGTTTTAAAAATAAGTTTAAGAAAAAAATTCAAACAGTTAATTTTAATAGACTTACCTCGATTATTGCTAAATATGGTATTGACTCAACTAATATTAAAGAAACAGAATTATTCGATAAAAAAATCTTCAATAAATCTAAAGGAGATTTAAAACTTCTGAATTCAGGTGATTTAAAAGAAATTATAAATATTGAAATTTCCTTTGCTACAAAAAATGCAATTGAGAAAATTGAAAAATTAGGTGGAAAAATTAAATTAACTAAAAATTAATAATGGCAACAGCAGCAGAAAAACTTGCAGGAAATTTAAACTTTGGAGCTTTAGGAAAAGCAACTGAGTTAAGAAATAGATTATTATTCACATTAGGTGCTTTAATTATATTTAGGCTTGGTACATTTTTGCCTATTCCAGGTATTAATCCAATTTCTCTTCAACAGTTTTTTGAACAACAATCTTCGGGTATTTTGGGTATATTTGATACATTTTCTGGGGGTGCATTAGGAAGGATGGGTATATTTGCTCTCGGAGTTATGCCTTATATTTCATCATCAATCATTATGACTTTAATGCAGGGCTCAATACCTTATATGAAAAGCTTAAAAGAACAAGGTTCAAAAGGTCAAAGGCAACTTCGTCAAATCACGAGATATGTTACAGTTTTAATCGCTGCTCTTCAGGGATATGGAGTATCTATTGGTTTGGAGTCTATGCAAACAACATATGGAAATATTGTTATTGATCCTGGTTTGTTTTTTAGAATAACGACAGTTGTTACATTAGTTGGTGGAACTGTTTTCTTAATGTGGTTAGGAGAGCAGATTAGTTCTAGAGGGGTAGGCAATGGTATATCTCTAATAATTACTGCTGGTATACTTGCTAATTTACCAAGTGCGTTCGTCAGTACATTGCAATTAGGTAGAACAGGTGAACTAAGCAATGTATTTATTTTAAGTATTTTAATTTTGGTTTTAGCTCTTATAATTTTTATTGTTTTCATAGAAAAAGGACAAAGAAGATTAATTGTTCAATATCCAAAAAGGCAAGTTGGCAATAAAATCTATGGCGGTCAAAGTTCTCATTTGCCCCTAAAGATAAATACAGCTGGAGTAATTCCTGTTATTTTTGCTTCATCAATATTACTCCTTCCCAACACAATGTCAGGTTTTGGCGCAGGATCATCTAGTGATATTTTCTTATTTATTTCAAGTTATCTTGGTCGTGGGCAACCATTGTACCTTGGATTATTTGCAGCTATGATTATTTTCTTTGGTTTTTTTTATACTGGCATTGTTTTTAATCCTGATGAACAGGCTGAGAATCTTAGAAAATATGGAGGATTTATTCCCGGCATTAGACCTGGAGAGAATACATCAAAATATATAGATTTTGTATTAACTAGACTTACAACTATAGGAACAATATATTTAGCTCTTGTGGCACTTATGCCAGAATTTTTAATTTCAAAAACATCTATTCCTTTTTACTTAGGAGGAACAAGCTTATTAATTGTGGTAGTCGTAATGATTGACTTTATTAATCAGGTACAATCTCATTTATTCCAACACCAATACGAAGGTTTATTAAAGAAAACAAAACTTAAAGGTAGAAGATAATTAATGAAATTAATTCTATTTGGACCTCCAGGTTCTGGAAAAGGTACACAGGCATCTCTATTAGCCAAAAAAAATAATATACCTCATCTTTCCACAGGAGATATTTTAAGATCTAAACTTATAAAAGATGATAATGTTGCTCAAGGTTTATCTAAAATAATGTCAGATGGTAATCTTGTTTCTGATTCAATTATAAATCCAATAGTTGCTGATAAACTACTTAGCAATGATTGTAAAAATGGATTTATACTTGATGGTTATCCTCGTAATAAATATCAGTCTGATTTTTTAATAGATTTTTTAAAAAAAAATAATTTAGAAATTGATTTAATAATAGATTTTATAGCTGACACAAATACTGTAAAAAAAAGAATTCTTGAAAGATCAAAAATTGAAAATAGATCGGATGATAACTTAGAAGTAATCAAAACAAGATTGGATAAATATTTTGCTGAAACTCAACCATTAGCTGCTATGTTTAAGCAAAAATTTAAAGAGAAGTTTTTTGAGATAAATGCGACACAAGAAATAACAAAAATTCAATCTGATATTGAAAATAGGTTAAAAAATGCCTAAATTTAAGGCAAAATCATTGTATGAGAGCTTGACTTTCATATTAATATTAATGTATTCACGCTCATTCAATTTTTTAATGGGCAAATATTAGTATGGCTAGAATTTCAGGTGTAAACATACCAACGGGGAAAAAAATCCATATTGCACTAACATATATTTTTGGAATTGGATCAAAAATAGCTAATGATTTATGTGATCAAGCATCAATTGATAAAACAAAAAGAGTTAATGAATTAAATGATGATGAATTAAATAAGATAAGAGAAATTATTGATCAAATACATGTTGTTGAAGGTGATCTTAGAAGAAAAGTCTCATTGGATATAAAAAGATTAAATGATCTTGGTTGTTACAGAGGATTAAGACACAGAAAAAAATTACCTGTGAGAGGACAAAGAACTCATACAAATGCTAGAACAAGAAAGGGTAAAGCAGTTGCAATTGCTGGTAAGAAAAAAGTAACTAAAGGATAAAATGGCTGATAAGAAAAAAACTAAATCAAAAATCAAAAAAAAAGTAACATCAGGTGTAGCGCATGTTGTATCTTCTTTCAATAATACAATTATAACTATTACTGATGAAAATGGTAACGCTTTAGCTTGGTCGTCAGCTGGTCACAAAGGTTTTAAAGGTTCTCGTAAGTCAACCCCATATGCTGCTCAAATTGCAGCAGAGGATGTTGGGAATAAAGCAAAAGAATATGGGCTTAAGTCTTTAAAAGTTGAGGTTTCAGGTCCTGGATCTGGAAGAGAGTCAGCGCTTAGATCTCTTCAGGCCATTGGATATATTATAACTTCAATTAAAGATGTAACCCCAATACCACATAATGGTTGCAGGCCTCGAAAAAGAAGAAGAGTTTAAATTACAAGGAGATTAAAGTGCTACAAAAAAATTGGATGGAATTAATTAAACCAAGTAAAATGGATGTAAATGTCCAGAATGATAGTAATAAAAAAGGTGTATTAATAGCAGAACCTTTAGAAAGAGGCTTTGGACTTACATTAGGTAATGCAATTAGAAGAGTATTACTTTCATCTCTTCAAGGAGCAGCAATAACTTCTGTAAAAATAAAAGGAGTTGTGCACGAATTTTCAACAATACAAGGTGTAAAGGAAGATTTAACTGACATACTACTTAATCTTAAATCTGTAGCAGTTAAAGTGCACTCACCAGGATTAAAAAAAATGTATATTAAATCCTCTGGTTCGGGAGAAATAAGAGCAGGAAATTTTGAAACTGACTCAGAAACTGAAATTATGAATCCTGATCAATTAATAATGACCCTTGATTCAAATGCAGATATTGAAATCGAAGCAAATATAGAAACAGGCAAAGGTTATGTGTCTGCTGAAGTAGCAGAAGATGAAAACAAGATAATAGGAGAAATTAAGCTTGATGCAATGTTTAGTCCTGTAATTAGAGCTTCATATAAAGTTGAAAATAGTAGAGTGGGACAAGTTACAGATTATGATAAGTTAATTTTTGATGTTGAAACAAATGGAGTTATAACTCCAGATGATGCAATTGCTCTTGCTTCAAGAATATTACAAGATCAATTACAGCCATTTATC
The DNA here is from genome assembly GCA_045560945.1 of Alphaproteobacteria bacterium. Lineage (GTDB taxonomy): Bacteria > Pseudomonadota > Alphaproteobacteria > HIMB59 > CACPNW01. The sequence goes on from JBJKYR010000065.1 coordinate 18,456, forward strand.
AATTTTGATGAACCAGAAATCCAAAATGATCAATCTTCTGCAGAAAAACTCTCATTTAATTCAAATCTTCTCAAAAAAGTTGAAGAATTAGAATTATCTGTAAGGTCAGCTAATTGCCTAAAGAATGATAATATAATATATATTGGTGATTTAGTTCAAAAATCAGAGTCTGAAATGTTAAGAACGCCAAACTTTGGTAGAAAATCTCTAAATGAAATTAAGGAAGTTTTACAACAAATGGAGCTTAATTTAGGTATGTCAGTTCCTGATTGGCCTCCAGAAAATATTGATGAACTTGCTAAAAAATATGAGGATCCATTTAATAAATAATCAACATGAAGCATAATATTAAACATAGAAAATTAAATAGAACTTCATCGCATAGAAAAGCTTTATTAATGAATTTATCTAATTCACTTTTAAAACATGAACAAATTATAACTACGCTATCTAAGGCAAAAGAGCTAAGACCTTTTGTTGAGAAATTAATATCTTTGGGGAAAAAAGGAGATTTAGCTGCAAGAAAAAAAACTATATCTATCCTTCAGGATGAAACAATTTCTAAAAAACTTTTTGATAGTTTGGCTGATCGTTATAAAGATAGAAGTGGTGGCTATACTAGAATTGTAAAGCTCGGTAATAGATATGGAGATAACGCGCCTACAGCTGTCATAGAGCTTGTAGATAGAGATGAGGATGCTAAAGGGTTAGACTCTGGTCCAGTTATTGAAAAGAAAACAATAGAAGAAGAGCAGCTTCCTCAAAATTAAACTTGCTTAATTTTTTATTTGTTGCCATCGGTGGATCCATAGGGGCATCATTAAGATATTTTGCGTATTTATTTTTCAAAAATTATTTAGCATCAAATTATCTACTTTTTAGTACCCTTTTTGTAAATATTGTTGGATCTTTTTTAATTGGGTATGCAATTATGTTAATCGAAAGTAAAAATTTATCTGAAGATTTTATAAGATTTTTTTTAATAATAGGGGTCTTAGGATCTTTTACCACATTTTCAACATTCTCAATAGAAAGTGTTGATTTACTTTTAAGCAAAAATTTTTTTAAAGCATTCTCTTATATGTTTCTATCATTATCTTTGTGTTTATTATTTACTTTTATTGGTTTAAATTTTAATAAAATAATAAATTGATAAAAAAAATAAAGATAATCACAGATTCAGAAAATCAAAGGCTTGATAAATTTTTAAAAAAATCTTTTTCAAGTTTAACTCAAAGCTTTATCGAAAAAAATTTAAGAAAAAAAAATATTTTAGTAAATAATAAAGCTTCAAAAGCTAAATATTTAACAAATAAAGACGATCTAATAATAATAAAAAATTTTTCTAAAGAAATATATACTGATAATAAAATTAAAAAAACACATAAAAAAATTGATAATTATTTAATTAAAAATTTTAAAAAATCTATTTTGTATGAAAATAGTAATTTTTTAGTAATAGATAAATGGTCTGGAATATCTACTCAAGGTGGAACTAATATTACTATTTCTATTGATACTATTATTAAAAATATTTCTTCTCATTATAATTTAGTTCATAGGTTAGACAGAGAAACATCTGGACTTTTATTAATTGCTAAAAACCTAAAATATACCAAAATTTTCGGTAAACTTTTTAAATTACAAAATATAAAAAAAATTTATTTGGCTTTATGTGAAGGCAAACCTAAGTTGAAAGAATCATATGTTGATTTAATAATAAAAAAAATAAAGATAAAAATAATAGCATCCAAACAAAAACTTATTATAAAGTAATATCATATAATAAAAAAACATCACTAATACAATTTGAGCCAAAAACAGGCAAAAAACATCAGTTACGAATTGTTGCTAAAAATCTTGGCTGCCCAATTGTGGGTGATAAAAAATATAATCTTAATCAATCAACAACAGAAGAGAATTTAAAACTAAATGCTCATAAATTAGAATTTAATATAGAAAATATTGCTTTTCATTATAAATCAAAACTTCCAAAAGATTTTACTGATTATGTAAAAAAAAAACAAATAAGTTATTTTGGATAATATTATTTAAGATTTCTTAAGTTTTTTAAAAATATTTGTGTAAATTGTTTATCAAAATTTTCTTCAGTTATATTAATATCTAATTCATGTAATGATGTATTTCTAAAATTTTTAAGACCACATGCATCAATGAATTTATAATTCTCCATTTTAGGTTTTATATTAAAACTTAATCCATGATAAGTAACCCAATTTTTTAATCTTAATCCAATAGCACCAATTTTTTCTTCTTTAATAATTTTTTTTCCATTTTTACCAGTAACCCAAATTCCTACTCTTTCTTTATAAGTGGTAGATTCTATTTGATAGTTTTTTAAAAAATCAATAAGTGATTTTTCAATAATAGTGATAAACTTTCTTATATCTTTTTTTCTATTGTTAAGATCTATCATAAAATAAACTATTCTTTGCCCTGGTCCATGATATGTAGTTTTTCCTCCTCGATTTGTTTTGACTACTCTTATGTCATTTTTTTTTAATATTTCATTTTTTGCAGCACTAGTTCCTTGTGTATAAATATGATCATGGTTTAAAAACCATATAAGTTCATTGTTATACTTATTATAAATCTCACTTGCTCTTAGCTGCATAAATTCCACAGCAGTTTCGTAGTCAACTAAATTATACTGTTTTTTTATTTCTATATTCATCAATTTAACTTTATTGATATTATTAACTTATCTGCTATTTAATTCTAGTAAATATGCGGCTGTGGCGGAATTGGTATACGCGCAGCGTTGAGGTCGCTGTGGGATTTATCCTGTGGAAGTTCAAGTCTTCTC
>JBJKYR010000066.1:0-21272 GCA_045560945.1 Alphaproteobacteria bacterium
TTAAATACATTTGACCTTAATTGTTTCCAGCTTACTCGTTTTGAAATTTTTTGTTCATTATAAAATATTATAGCATCATCATCATTATTATTTTGAAGACAATTTTCAGCATAATTTAAAAATGAATTCTCAAAAAATTTTGTTTCAATAAAGTTTTCTGAATCTCTAAATATTATATTTTTTTTTTCACCTATAATATTTGTAAATTGCCAAATCTTATCCCAGAATACTTCTTTTTTTTCTATGCTCCATCTATGTAAATCTTCATAAGTATTTATATTTACTTCTTTATTTATATAGCTTGTAAATTTATTAATGTTGTTTCTTGTTGTGGAAGGAGACCACAACTTTTTATCAGACATTTTACTAACTTTTTTTATCTTTAAGCGTTCTTATTCTGACGATAACATCAATGTCATGCAGCTGCAGACATGCTGGTATTGAAGGAATGTCTAAGTCAATATTTTTAGTTGGAATATCAATTACTTTGCCTTCATCTTCAATATATAAATGATAATGACTTTGATTGTTGTTGCAGTAAAGTGATTTATTTTGATCAACAACAATTTCCCTTATTAGACCTAAACTTGTGAATTGCTTAAGTGTATTATAAACTGTTGCCATTGATATCTTTCTTTCTTCTCTTTTTACTTCATCAAATAAATTTTCTGCAGATATATGCCTTTTCCCTTTGTCAAAAATTAATTTAGCTAAAACTCTCCTTTGTTTTGTCGCTCTAATACCATTTTTTTCTAATGTTTTAATAGCTCCGTTGTAGGCACTCATCGGATTGTATACTTCTATTGATGCAGGCATATTATATCTATATTTATATTTTATGACTTACATATTTTTTCTAATTTTTCTATATTTTTTTTTTGGTTTTCTTCTTTATAGTTTCCAGAGAAGAATTATTTTTAATATATGTAATAAGCCTCAAACTCCTGAAAATTATGGTTTAGAAAGAACTAGCGAAATAAACATAGAGACTAAAGATAAGATTAGCCTTTTAGCTTGGTTTTTTGAAGGTCATTCAGATAAACCAATCTTGTTATACTTTCATGGAAATTCATTTGATATTGGAGAAAGAGCTTATCGTATCAAAAGATATAACGACGCAGGCTTCTCAACCCTAATCGTAGGTTGGAGGGGTTATAGTGGAAATCAAGGAATTCCAACTGAAAAAAATCTATATTTAGACGGCAAGGCTACAATAGAGTGGATTTTAAAAAATACTAAATTTAATACAGAAGATATAATCAATTATGGAGAGTCACTTGGCTCAGGTGTAGCTGTTGAGCTAAATTTAAAATACAATTTTCTTTGCACTATTCTTGAGGCTCCTTTTACATCAATTGCTGATGTTGCTAATAAAAGATATAAAATTTATCCAACTAAATTATTGGTTAAAGATAAATTTAATAATCTCGATAAAATAGATCGAATTAAATCTCCATTATTGATAATTAGTGGCACAAAAGATGAAGTTGTCCCACATTTTCATAGTCAATTACTATTTAATAAGGCTAATAACCCAAAAAAATCACTTTTTATTGACGAAGCAATGCACAATAATTTATATGACTTCGGGATTGAAAAAACTGTTATTAACTTTAGTTTAAAAAAATGGAAATTAATTTAACCACTTCTTATGTAGGCTTTTTAAGCTTAACAGTTTTTTTTGTTGCTTATGCTGTTGTTATGGCTGAAGAATTTAGTCATTTAAGAAAATCCAAACCAGTTATTTTGTCTGCTGCTATCATATGGGGTATTATTGCTTTCTATTTTTCTGGTGATAAGTCTTATGGAAAAGAGATTGAGCATGCTCTAGAGCATAACATTCTTGAATTTGCAGAATTATTTTTATTCCTCCTAGTAGCTATGACTTACATTAATGCATTGGAAGAAAGAAAAGTCTTCGATGTAGTTAGATACCAACTAACATCCCGAGGTTTTAGTTTCAGACAGTTATTTATATTTACTGGTATAATAACATTTTTTTTATCTCCTATTGCGGATAATTTAACCACAGCTCTTGTTATGTGCTCCGTCTTAATGGCTTGCGGCAAAGGTAACAGTAAATTTATTTCATTAGGTTGTATTAATATCGTAGTGTCTGCTAATGCAGGAGGTGCCTACAGTCCTTTTGGGGATATAACCACCTTAATGGTTTGGCAAGCTGGTATAGTTGAATTTTTTACTTTTTTTAATATTTTTATTCCTTCAGTAATTAATTATATAATTCCTGCATCAATTATGTACTTCTTTATTCCTAAAGAAAGTCCTCAAGTTAGTTCTGATAAAGTTTTTATGAAAAGAGGAGGGAGAATGATTATTTTCCTTGGTCTTTTTACAATATTTAGTGCAGTAAACTTTCATAATATATTACATTTGCCACCAATGCTTGGTATGATGTTTGGCCTAGGCCTTCTTGGTTTGTATTCATATTATTTAAAAGTAACTTACAATCCAGAAAAAGAAGATAATAAATTTGATTTCTTCAAAAAAATTTCAAGAGCTGAATGGGACACATTACTTTTTTTCTTCGGTGTGATTCTAAGCGTTGGCGGTTTAGGTTTTATTGGATATCTATCGTTGGTCTCAGAAATATTATATGATGGATTAGGACCAACTATAGCTAACTCGATTGTAGGAGTATTGTCAGCAATTGTAGACAACATACCTGTTATGTTTGCAGTTATTACCATGAGACCAGAAATGTCTATTGATCAATGGTTATTAGTAACTTTAACTACAGGAGTAGGTGGAAGCTTGTTATCAATTGGGTCAGCTGCTGGAGTAGCGTTAATGGGTCAAGCTAGAGGTTATTATACTTTCTTTGGTCATTTAAAATGGACGCCTGTTATATTCATTGGGTATATCGCTAGTATCTACATTCACGTTTTAATGACTGGCTTGCCTTGGTAATTTAGATTATCAATTATAAAATAAATAATCATACTTATTAACAAAATTACCCCTGAAACAAATGATGCTTCATTAAATTTATATGATGATATTAGCCTATATAAGAATGAAGGCAAAGTATCGAAACTATCACTTCTAAAAAAAGATATTATAGTAAAATCTCCAAAAGTTATAACTGTAGAAAATGAAAAAACATAAAGATAATTCTTTTTAAATAAGGGAGAAATTATCCTAAAATAATTAATTAAATTTATTCGATAAGTTTTTTTATAATCTTGAAATGTTAAAAAGATATTTTTTAAGTTATTAAAAAAGATTAAAATTGCAAATGGTAATAAAAAAATAGCATTTATTAAAATTACAATAATAAATTTAACAAATTCTATATGAATAAGAGGTTGAAAATAAATAAAGTATCCAAGACTGAAAATAATTGGGGAAATTATAATAATTATTGAGCTAAGTAAAAATAATGTTTGCTGAACTAATGTATTATTATGATTCACAACTAAAATACCAGAAATTATAAATCCTATAAAACTAACTAATATTCCAGTAGTAAAAGAAATTATTATTGAATTTTTAAAGGCTTTAATAAAATAATGGTCTAAAATTATATTTGAATAATTGCTTTTTAGAGTTTCTAAAAAAATAAAAAATATTGGAGAAAATAAAAAAATTACAAATAAAAAAATTAAACTAAAGTCTATTAATTTAAGAAAAATTACATCTTTATGAGGATGTTTATTTGTTAAATCTCCTATTTCAAAAAAACTTGAACCTCTAAATTTATAAAAACCAATCGAAATAAAAAAAATACAAATTATAATTTGTATAAAACTCAAAATAATTGCTTTATTAAAATTGAGATCAAACAAAGCATATTGATAAATAGCAACTTCCAAAGTTGAACTTCTAGGACCGCCGCCAAGTGCCATTACAATTGCAAAACTCAAAAAACATAGCGAGAAGATTATCGAAAAAACGGCAAATAAATTTTGTTTTATAATAGGCATTTCTAATTTCAGAATATTTCCAATAGTATTAATATTTAATGAGCTAGAAATCTCATAATATTTATTTGGAATATTATTTAAATTTTGAAAAAATAATCTTGTTGCAAATGGTGTATTTAGAAGAACATGAGCAATTAGAATACCTTTTAATCCGTAGATGCTATCTATGGATATAAAATTATAAAAATTAAAATACGTGTTTAAAAATCCATTGTATCCAAAAATTTTTATAACTGAATAGACAATTAAAATTGATGGAATTACAAATGAAAAACCACATAATGAAACAATAATTCTAATAAATTTTAAATTTTTATGACGATTTAAAGATAGAGCAAAAGGAATTGCTAATGCGCAACTTATTAAAGCAGATAAAAAAGCTTGATATAATGAAAAGAAAATAATTCTTTTTGTATAGTTGTTTCTTAAAAAATTATTTATCTCAACAAAATCATAACTAATTTTAGAAAAAATACCTAAGAAAGGAAATAACAATATTAAGAAAAAAAAACTTAATACAATGTAATTATAGGTTCTATACAATTTTTTTAAGAAGCATTAAGCCACTCATTTATCCAATCATCTTTATAATCATTTATTTCTTTTGGATTTAATTGCAATGCTTTTGGTATTTCTAATTCATTAAATGCATCAGGAAGTTTTATATTTGTTACAGGATACATAATATTTGTAGATGGTATTACTTTTTGAAATTCATCAGAAAGCATAAAATCTAAAAAAATATTAGCCACTTTTTTATTTTTTGAGGACTTTAATATGCCTGCAAATTCAACAGAAAGATAATTTCCTTCTTTAAATATAGATGCTGATATATCATAATTTTCTTCAAACATTACATGAGCAGCAGGTGAAGTTGAATAACTTAAAACAATATCTGCTTCTCCAGCCATAAAAAAATTATAATATGCATCTGTCCAACCTTTAGTGACTGATATAATTTTTTTATTTAATTTTGACCAATTCTCTTGAGCATTTTCTCCATAAAGAATTTTCATCCACGTTAAAAGCCCTAAACCTGGTGTAGAAGTTCTTGGATCTTGAATTACTATTCTTGCATCAGTAATATTTAAAAGTTCATCCATAGACTTAGGAGGATTTTTTAACTTTTTGTTATTATAAACAAAAGCGAAATAACCATAATTATAAGGAACAAATATTTCACTTTTCCATTCTATTGGTAAATTCAACTTTTCATTAATATTATTTAAATTATGAGCTGTAAAAAGTTCAGAATTTTCAGCTGAATTAAATAAATTCATATCTAAACCTAAAATAATATCAGCTTTTGTATTTGAACCCTCTAATATTACTTTATTTAAAAGTGTTGCAGCGCTATCAACTGCAATCAATTCTAAATCAACACTGTATTTTTCTTCAAAAGTTTTTTCAATTAATGGTCCGGGACCCCACTCAGAAACAAATGAGTCATAAGTATACACTGTTAGTTTTTCTGCTTTGACAGAATGAGTAAGAAATAAAATTGAGAATATAATAATTAAGTAATGCATTTTTCCTCCGCTGGCATTATCCAGATCAGGTTAAAAGGGTATAAATCTCAGCATTTAAGCACCCCTAAAAATATTATATGTATAATCATATAAAAATTCAAACTAATTAATTGTTTTTCAAGATTTTATGAATATAACGAGATTTCTCGGGGAGTAGCGCAGCCTGGTAGCGCACCTGGTTTGGGACCAGGGGGTCGAAGGTTCGAATCCTTTCTCCCCGACCATATTTATCATATTTTTTTTTCTCCATTTCTTTATTGGTAGTTTGTGATATTCTTAAAATAAATAGAAGTTAATATGGATTTTTGTCATTTCTTAACAAGTTACATGCCTGATACTGCAATTGGATCAAAAACCCATTTTCAAAACATGATAGAACAATCTATTCTTGCAGATAAACTTGGTTATAAGACTGTTTCTATACCTGAACATCATTTAATAAATATTTTAATGATGCCATCTCCTTTACAAATGGCAGTTAAAATAGCAACCTTAACTAAAAATATTAATATAACAACCGGTATTGCAGTATTACCTTTGCATGACATGAGAACTTATGCTGGTGATGTGGCTACTGCTGATATTTTAACTGATGGAAGATTAATCTTAGGTGTTGGTAGGGGGGCTTTTGCTTGGGAAATGAAAAGATTAGGATCACCAATTGAAGAGTCAAAAGAAAAATTTTTAGAGTCTCTTGAAGTCTTGCAATTATTACTTAACAAAAATGAAGTTTCATACATTGGTAAATATTATAATTTTGATCCCATTACTATAATGCCAAGGCCCATAAGTAATCCTATTTCAATGATGATTGCAGCTATGGATCTTGATAGTATAAAAAATTCAGCGTCTAGAGGATTTCATGTTCAGTCAACTGTTTTGTCAGGCAGTAAAGAACTTTTAGTTCAAAGAGTGAATGCATTCAAAGAAGGATGCAAAGAAATAGGTGAAAAAGGTAAATTACTTAAACTTTCTATGCAAAGAATGGGATATGCAGCTAAAGATGAAAATGATGCTAAGAAAAAAAATAAACTTGCATATGAATATTATAAACGTTTTGATAATATGTTTACAGGACCAGGTAGAGTAAAAAATGGAGAAATTGAAGCATTGGATAGGAAACAAGATCTAGATGAGTTAACAGAAAATCTAATAATATGCCCAACTAATGAAATGATAGATAAGTTAAGTGTTTATGCAGAAGCAGGAGTTGACGAAATAATAATAAGTTCAGATTTTGGACAAACTCAAAGTGAATTAATTGACTCAATGTACAGAATAGGAGAGGAAGTAATACCTCATTTTAAATCCTCTAAAAGTAAAGTTGCCTAATTTAATTTATTAATGAATAATACTGTTGATTGTCATTTTACTCAATCTGGAGAGGGCCCAGGACTATTTTTAATCCATGGTATCGGTGCTGCTGAAGATGCTTGGAGATTTATTGTGCCGCAATTAACTAAATATTTTACTGTTATAACTTATGACTTAAGAGGTCATGGAAAATCACCAGTAACCAATAATAATTTTACTATTAATGATTTAATTGATGATCTTGAAAAAATCAGAAAAAAAACAAAAATTGAAAAAGCTCATTTTATGGGACATTCATTAGGAGGGATGATTGCTCCAGCTTATGCAAAAAAATTTCCAGAAAATACTATTTCAGTTGGGTTACTTTCAACTGTTGCTGATCGATCCACTAAAGATAAGCAAAAAGTTTTAGATATAATAAGAAAAATGGAATTAGAAAGTATTCCAGAAGTATTAGCAACTTTAACAAATAGATGGTTTACTGATGATTTTATTAAAAAAAATAAATCTATTGTAGATCAAAGAATACAACAAGTAACCGATACAAATCCTGAAGTTTTTCTTAATGTCTTTAAGATCTATGCAGAAACAGAAATGATTTCTTGGTTAAAAGAAATAAAAAAACCATGCTTAGTTCTTACAGGGGAAAATGATTTAGGTTGTTCACCTGAGCACAATAAAAAAATATCTTCAGAATTAATTAATTCTAAATTAGTTATCTTACCAAATGTAAAACATTCTATTTTACTTGAAGAGCCTTATCAAACCTCAAGTAATATATTGAAATTTTTATTAAATCTTTAATCCTTTATATATTTAATTTAAAGCTGGAAAAACTTCTTAATATATCTATTAATGCCTAAATTTTCTTTTTCGTCTATTTTTTAAAAAATTTATTAAATATTGATCTAGTAAATTAAAATAAAAAATGACTGATTTTTCAAAATATAAACTCAATGATGTATTAAACAAATCTCTTAAAAGCATAAATTTTAAGTACCCAACGCCTATTCAAGAGAAATCAATACCATTAATATTACAAGGTAATGATATTTTAGGTTCAGCGCAAACAGGTACTGGTAAGACTGCAGCTTTCTGCATACCTATACTAGAATTATTAATGAAATCCACTAGAGGATCTCTTTTAATAATGATACCAACAAGAGAATTGGCTAAACAAGTTTTGGATGTTATTAACTCTTTAATTGGTCATAAAAGCTCAATAAATACTGCAACTTTAATTGGCGGTGAATCAATGAGTAAACAATTATCTCAATTAAAAAAAAGACCCAGAATTTATGTAGGCACTCCAGGAAGAATAAATGATCATTTACAAAGAGGGACATTGAATCTTCATGATGCAAAATATTTAGTTTTAGATGAAACTGACAGAATGCTTGATATGGGTTTTGAAGTACAAATTAATAAAATTATAAAATTCTTACCTGTTAACAGACAAGTTTTAATGTTTTCGGCGACTATTCCAAATAATATTATAAAACTTTCTTCTAAGTATCTTAATAAACCTATTCGCATATCAGTAGGTGAGTCAAATATTGTAGCTAAAAATATTAAACAAGAAGTTATTGAATTAAAATCAGATGAAAAACTAGATCAGTTAATTCAACAGATAGATAATAGAAAAGGCTCAATATTAATTTTTGTAAAAACTAAATACGGAACAGAAAAATTATCTAAAGCTCTTTCAAAAAAGAAAATTAAATCCTTTCCTCTGCATGGGGGTCTTCGACAAAGTAAGAGAAATACAATAATGAAAAATTTCAGAGATATGAAATTTCGAATTTTAATAGCTACGGATGTTGCAGCAAGAGGTATTGATGTTCCTCATATAGAACATGTTATAAACTATGATTTGCCACAAATGGCGGAAGACTTTATTCATCGAATTGGAAGAACTGCAAGAGCTGGTTCTAAGGGTGTAGCTTTGAGTTTTGTTACTAAAGGTGATTTTGCTAAATGGAAAGAAATACAAAAAATACTTAACCCTGAAAAAATTTATAAAAATAAAAAAAGTTCAAAAATTAAAAAACCAAAAAAACAATTCAATAAAAAAAGAGCAGCGCATAAAAGACCATCTTTTAAGAAGAAGTCAAACTATAAAAAATCTTTTTCAAATAATACAGAAGCACAAGATGAAAATAAATATTCAAATAAAAAAAGAGCAGCGCATAAAAGACCATCTTTTAAGAAGAAGTCAAACTATAAAAAATCTTTTTCAAATAATACAGAAGCACAAGATGAAAATAAATATTCTAAGAAAAAATTTACAAAAAATAAAAGAACTAAAAAAACTACTTCTAAAAAAAATATTAGTTTTTCGAGAAAAAATAAGACTATTAAAGGTATAGGGGAAGAAAAATCTTCAAATAAAAAATCCAGAAATTTTAATAAGAGTAAAATCCATAATTTTAACTCTCCTAGGAAAAGAAGGAAGTATTAAATTTATTAAAATTTAATACAATTAGTTATATATATTATTTCAAAATTAATGTTATAAATTCATTAAATGAGTAATAATTATGATCAAGGCAGACTAAATTTACCCTTTGTGGGAATATGTACCTTTGGAAAGTATCCATATATTAATGATTGGGACTCAATTAATGCTGATGTTGCAGTAATGGGTGCACCTTTTGATTTTGGAAGCCAGTTCCGTACAGGCTCTAGAATGGGACCAAGAGGTATTAGGGAAGCGTCAACTCTATTTTCATTTGGTCATGCAGGAGCATATGATTTTGAAGATGATATTACTTATCTTCCATCAGATTCTACAAAAATAGTCGACATAGGTGATGCAGATATAATTCATACAGATACTATTAAAAGTCATACCAATATAAAATTTGGAGTTCAGAAAATCTTAGCCGCCAAAGCTATTCCAGTAGTAATGGGTGGAGATCACTCAATTAATATTCCTTGTATTGATGCATTTGAAAATGAAGATCCTATTCACGTTATACAAATAGATGCACATTTAGATTTTGTCGATGAAAGACATGGAGTTAGATACGGTCATGGCAACCCTATGAGAAGAGCTTCAGAAAAAAAATATGTTTCAGGATTAACACAAATTGGAATTAGGAATGTTTCTTCAACAGCAAAGGATGGATACATAGATGCAAGAGAAAAAGGGTCAAAAATTTTTTCTGTTCGTCATTTGCGTCAAATGGGAATTAATAAAATCTTAAATGAAATACCTAAGAATAAAAGATATTATCTTACTATTGATATAGATGCTTTTGATCCCTCAATTGCATCTGGAACAGGTACACCAAGTCATGGAGGTTTTTATTATTATGAAGTACTTGAATTAATTGATGGAATTATCAAACAAGGTTCTGTAGTTGGACTTGATTTAGTTGAAGTTGCTCCAGACTATGATTTAACTAATTCTACTTCAACTTTAGCTGCGCAGTTATTAATGAATACAATTGGGCGAATTTTGCATCATAAAAAATAAATTATAATAAAGTTTATTTTAAATTTTTGAAGAACAAGTGTAGTTTAATATTTTAATAACTTCGTCAACATTCTTCACTACTGCATGTGCTACTGAGTCTATTTCTTTTAATGCATGTTGATTTTCATCACTATGAATAATTATTAGGCTTTTTGACATAGCAGATGCATAACCAGCGTCAAATGCAGCATTCCATTGTTTATATTTTTCACCAAATCTTACTATTACTATATCAGAACGATCAATTGCATTTTTAGTCCTTATTGAGTTTATCTTTGCAGATTTATGATCATGCCAGAATTTTTTATCTTCTTTACCTAATATTTCAACACCAACATCATCAGAGAGTTCATGGTTAGTATTAGGTGATAAAAACTCTATTGGTAAATTTAACTCATTACTTTTATTAATAATTTCATTCCTCCATTCTGTATGAATTTCTCCAGATAAATAAACTGTAATTTCCATATGCATTTTATAAATTTAAATAAAATATTGTAAATATTTTAATATAATAAAGTTTATGATAAGATTTAAAAGTGATTAATCGCTTTTCAGTTCCACTTTTATCTGATTGTACTAAACAATTAACTAATGTAGCTTCTGGAAAAAATATTCCTGATTTAGTTTTATCTAATGCTCGTATTTTATCTACTTACACCGATAGAATATTAGAAGATAGAGAAATATGGATTTCTAATGGTAGAATTGCCTGTGTTAAAGATAATAGTGAAAGTCTAAAATTATTTAATAAATCAGAATTAAATATTTATGATGTCCAAAAAAATATTTTAGCACCTGGATTAATTGATCCTCACATGCACATAGAAAGCAGTATGATGACAGGTTGCGCTTATGCTGAAGCTGCGCTTTTAAACGGAACTACTACAATATTTTGTGACTCACATGAAATTGGTAATGTCAGTGATGTTGAAGGTATTGAATGGATGCTTGAAGATTGTAGACAGGCACCTTTGTCTATATTCCTTACGTTACCAAGTACCATACCTGCAACTAATGATACTTTAGAGACAGCGGGAGGAAGTTTAGATGCAATTAAAGCATCAAAATTATATGATAAATGGCCTGAGATTATTGGTCTTGGTGAAAAAATGGATTTTGTATCTGTTTGTAATGCTGATGATTTACCTCATTCAATAATTGCTGAAACACTCAAAAGAAATTTACCTGTAAGTGGACATGTTTTTGGAAGAGAATTTGTCGCTGCGTATGCAGCAAGTGGAGTAACTGATACTCATGAAGCAGAAGAAAAATTATTTACTAACGATCTTCTTGATGCAGGTTTATGGATTTTTTTGAGAGGAGGTAATCCAAAAACTCCATGGAACAGTATAAAAGAAGCTATAAAAGTAATTACAGAATTCAAAGCTAGTACTAAAAGAATTTGTGTGTGTACTGATGATAGAGATGCAGATGATTTATTTAATTTTGGTCTTGATTGGGTTGTTCGACAAGCAAATGTTTTAGGAATAAATAAAACAACAGCTTGGTCAATGGGCTCACTACATCCTGCTACTAGATATAATATAGATAGAGATTACGGAGCACTTGGTCATAGTAGAAGAGCTGATATTGTAATGGTTGATGACAATCTTACAGTTCAGAATACTTGGTTAGGTGGTCAGTTAGTAGTTGAGAATAAAAAAATTACCTCTACGTTAGATGAACAACTAACTCATAATAGATATAAGTATCCAGCTAAAGCTTATAATACTATTAATCTTCCTAAGAATATTCAGATGATACCAGATATTCCAAAAGAAAAAGATTTAAAAATTAATGTTATTAGAACGCAATTACCAGGTATTGTTACTTTTAAAGAGCAAGTAAAAATTAAAGAATTAATAACTGATTGGTCTGAAGTTATGAAAAACCATAACTTATGTCACTTATGTGTAATTGAAAGACATAATATATCCGGTGATTATGCTCATGGTTTTTTAAAAGATTTCAATCTTAAAAATGGAGCAGTAGCAAGCAGTGTAGGCCATGACGCTCACAATATAGTTGTGGCAGGCTTAAATGCAGAAGATATGAAATTTGCTGTAGATAGGATTAATGAAACGCAAGGTGGAATAGTAATTGTTCAAAATAAAAAATTAATTTCTGAAGTCAAGTTACCAATAGCGGGATTGTTGTCCGATAAAAAAGCTTCTGAGGTTGCTGCAGAAAATATAAAATTTAAAAAATCATGGGAAGATGCGGGATGTAATCTTCCATACATGGGTTTTAATCTTTTACCATTATCAGTTATTCCTAATTTTCGAATAACAAATAAAGGATTAGTAGATGTTAACTCAATGAAATTAGAACCTCTCTTTGAATAAAATACTATCGGGATTTAATAATTATTTTATAAAATTGTATTTGTAATTTATTTTAATTGTTTTAAAAATTAATTATGAAAAAAGTCCTCTACGTTTTCCATCAAAAAACTTCTGTAGCAGGTGATGTAGGAAATAAATTTAAAAAAAGAGGTTTTTCAGAAGAAATTGTTCGCCCTCCATTAGGTGATATATTACCTGAAGATTTAACAGAATATTCTGCTATTGTAATTTTTGGTGGACCAATGAGTGTTAATGATGATGATCAATTTATTAAAGATGAAATAAGATGGATGAAAAAAGTGATTGACTCAAAAATACCTTTTTTGGGAATTTGTCTTGGCGCACAAATACTTGCTAAATATTTAGGGTGTGATGTTATAAAAAATAAAAATGATTTAGCAGAAATTGGCTTTTATGAGATTGAGCCAGTCGGTAAGGGAGGCAATATTTTTAAAGGTCAAAGTATGTTTTATCAATTTCACACAGAAGGATTTGAAGTTCCCAAAGATTGTGAACTTTTAGCTCGAGGTGAAATTTTTAAGAACCAAGCATTTAAATATCATAATTGTTATGCATTACAGTTCCATCCAGAGGTAAATTTCTTTGTACATTTAAGATGGCTTTTTTTAGTATTAATAAAAAAACCAAAAGTGTTATTCCTCAATGGCTCTCAAAATTTATTTTATCAACTTTATTTAAGATTTAAGCACAATAAATCAGTATCAATGTGGTTAGATTCTTTTTTAGATAACTATTTACTTGCTCAAAAATAGTAAAATAATCTATAAATATCTGTTTATGCATTAATTATTATGAGCAAAATTTTCAGTAAATATTCAGAGCAAATAAACGGATATATATTTATACTACCTGCTTTTTTAATAATTAGTTTGTTCGGTATATTTCCTGTTTTTTTTGGAATGTACATGAGTTTACATAAATGGAAAGTTTTCAAAGGAAGGTTTCTTGGTTTTGAAAATTATCAAAAAATTTTAGGAGATATCAGTTCATTTTGGATTTTTATTCTAGGATTACTTATTATGATTTCTTCATATTGGGTCTGGTCTGAATATAAAGATAAAATGAAAAACAAAATTTATTGTTTTGTTGTTTCATCTTTCATACTTTTAGTTAGTCTTTATCTAATCAATATTAGTTGGGCAAAAATGATGGAAAAGGGTGATGCAGATTTTCTTAATTCACTGATCTACATTTTTTACTATTCTTTTTTTGCAATCACTACTGAAGTTGGTTTAGGTCTTTTGATAGCTTTTGCCTTGTATCAAAAATTAAAAGGTAAACAGTTTTTCCAGATGATACTTTTATTTCCTTATATAACTCCAGCAGTAATGGGCGGAGCAGTTTTTTTTATAATTTTTGGAAAATCTGAAAATTCAATTCTTAATGAGTTTATTGGTTTTTTTGGATATGATCCTCAATTATGGTTGTTTGATAAAAGAAAAATCACTGAAATAATGTTTGGAATAAAAATTGAAGGTTTTTTTGCTGGACCAAGTTTGGCATTATTGACATCTATTTTATATGGAGTTTGGTCCTACACAGGTTATTATGCAATAATATTATTAGCTGGTCTTTCTATTATTCCCTCTGATTTATATGAAGCTGCAAAAGCAGAAGGTGCTACAAGATGGCAAACGTTTATTAAAATTACAATTCCATTGTTAATGCCGATAATATTTTTTTTATTGTTAACTGGTTTTATTAATTCTTTTCAGGCATTTAATCATATTATGGTTATGAAAACTTCATCTGCAGGTGAAACTATGGATGTTGTCACAATTGAAATATTTGATCATTTTTGGGATAGGGTTAAATTTGGTTATGCTGCTGCAGAAGGAGTAGTTCTATTTATAATTTTAAATGTTTTAGCAATCTCACAATATGTAATTTTTAGAAAGCGATTGAACTATGATTAGCTTTCAAAAAAAAGAATTAATTATTCCTTATACGATTCTATTTATTGTGATGTTTTTATCAGTATATCCATTATTGTATATGATCAGTGTATCACTAATGACGTCTGGTGAGGCTTCGAACCAATATCTTTTACCTAAAGTTCCAAGATTTGAAAATTATATTGAGGTTTGGTCATCTAATAATTTTCAACAATATACTCTTAACAGTATAATCATAAGTGGTTTAATTGTTATTGGTGTTCTCTGCACTAGTATTCCTGCAGCATATGCCTTTGCAAAAATTCAGTTTCCTTTTAGAGATGTGATTTTCTATTCTTTATTACTATCTCTAATGATACCTGAGATTATTGCTCTTCTACCTCATCTTTTAATTATTAGAGGGAATATATTCCCCTTACCTTTTGGTCCATCATGGATGAATTCATTACAAGGATTAACAGTCCCATTTTTTGGCAACGTGTTTATTATTTTCTTGTTGCGACAATATATAAAAAAAATTCCAAATGAGTTATGGGACGCTGCTAGAATGGATGGAGCTTCCCATTTTTATTTTTTAAGAAAAGTAGTTATTCCAATGAGTATGCCAATAATTGTTACAGTATCTTTATTTGCATTTATACTTGCCTGGAACTCATTTGCTTGGCCATTACTGATATTAACAAAAGAGGATTGGTTTCCAGTTACTGTATCAATTTATAGCTTTATTAGAGAAGCTGGAACACAGTATAATTTGTTAATGGCTGCTTCGTTAATATCTATTTTTCCTGTTTTACTTCTATATTTCTTTACTCAAAGATTATTTTTAGAGAGTATTTCAAATTTTGGTCTCAAACAATAATTGTTAATTGTTAACAATTTTCTGTAATGAAATAGTAATAGAATCGTAGTATTTTATTATTAAAAGGTTATTTTAATCTTAGGGGTGTGATTATGTTTAAAAAATTATTGATTAAAGTTGTTTTTTTAACAACATTTTTATTTTCTTCTCAATTATTTGCAGTAACAGCTGCGGATATCGAGAATGCTAATCCAAAAGGTCAAACTGTAGAATTTTGGGTCCAGTATTCAGATGAACGTCTAGACGCTATGAAAGCAAGAGCAGAAAGATTTGAAGCTGAAACTGGAATTACAGTTAACATTACTTATAAAGGACATTACGGTAAAGTTCAGTCAGCAATGATGACATCTGCTGGAACACCAGATCAAGCTGATGTTGCTAGAGGTTATGGAAATGCAGCAGCTGACATGTATCAAATTGGTGCAGCAATGGATCAAAGTATCTTGGCTAATAGTTCAAAATGGGGTGTTACCCAAGATGACATAGATGACTGGGGAGCAAACTGGACAGTAGGATTTTCAGGTTATTTTGATGGAAATCCTAAATTACTGCACGAAGTAGGTAAGTCTATTGAAGTTGTTTATTATAATAAAGATTGGCTTAATGAACTTGGTTTATCAGAACCTAAAACTCCAGCTGAATTTGCTAAAGCTGCATGTGCAGCAACTAATAGTACATTTAGTGGCAGAGTAGGTGATACACCTAGTCTTGGTTATGAAATAGATACAGATGCAAGTAATTTTGCTGCTTGGGTATTTGCTCATGGTGGAGATGTTTTTGATTATGATTCTGGTCAATATATCCTAAATGGACCTGCAGCAATTGCTGCTATGGAATTCATTCAAGGCATGTCTAATAAGGGATGCGCACAAGTAACGAGAGATAAGTATGCAGATCAACAATATCTTGGTTTAGGTTCTAATTTATTTGCTTTATCATCAACTTCTGGGATTACTTATTTTCAAAGTGCAATTGAGGATGGTTATAATGGAAATTGGGAAATCTCTGCAGTACCTCATACAACTTCTGAACCCGTAATGAACTTATACGGTGGAGGTTTAATTATGGGTAACACTAATAATGTAGATAAAATGGTAGCTGCTTATCAATGGATGAAATACATTACCAATACTGAAAACTCAGCTGTTTGGTCAACTGAAAGTGGTTATGGTTTTGTAAGAACATCTTCAGCAGACCATCCTTTAATTGTGGCTAAGAGAAATGATCTTCCTCAATATGATAGATCTTTAGGCTTAATAAAATATGGTAAGGGGGAACCTTCTGTACCTGCTTATTATTCTGTAAGAGGTGAAATTGAAAAAGCTTATGCAGCAATTATTAACGGTGACGATATAATGTCTACTCTTAATAGCTTAAATGATGAAGCTAATGCAATTTTGGCTGATGCAATTGAAAACTAATTAATCTCTTTATTTGTTTTAAGGGTGGTTTATAACCACCCTTTTTTATTATGATAATAGTTTGCTCCCTAAAAGACGTTCCAGAAGTATGTGAAAGTATTAAACCAAAATATTTAATTTCCGTAATTGATCCAGGTTACGCACCTGAGACTCCTAAATCTGTTCAAAAACATCTTAAGCTTGGTTTTGATGATATTATAAAAATAAGCCCAGATAATAATATCTTCAGACTTAATACTGATGAAATTCCTCAATTACCTCCAAATGAGTCACACATTAATTCTATTAAAAAATTTACTGAATTCTGGGATACAAAAGAAGATATAGTAATACACTGTTGGTGTGGTGTATCAAGATCAATGGCAACGGCTACATATTTAATGTGTAAAAAAAACAAGGTAAATATTGATAATAATATAAAATATATTCGTTCTATTGCACCTCATGCAAACCCAAATAAACTTTTAATTAAATTATTTGAAGATATTCTTGGTACTAAAGGACTAATTGCAAAATCATATGAAAAATATCCTAAGACAAAAACATATGATTGCTCTTCAAATTTTGCTCCGATTACACTATTTAATTATGAGGAAATGTTAAAATTTAAATGAAAGAATATGTAAGAACAATATTAGACTATCCAGTTAAAGGTATTCAATTTAGAGACATAACAACTCTTTTACAAGATGCTGGTCATTTTAAACAAGTGATTGATGAAATGACTGAGCCCTGGAAAAATACTGCAATTGACGCTGTATTGAGTATTGAATCAAGAGGTTTTATTATGGCTGGAGCAATTGCATACAATATAGGTGCTGCGTTTGTGCCTCTAAGAAAACCTGATAAACTTCCTGGCGAAACATATAAAGTTTCATACACTTTAGAATACGGTTCTACTGAGATGCATATACATAAAGATGCTTTAGATAATCATAAAAATTTATTAATTATTGATGATTTACTTGCAACTGGTGGAACAGCATTAGCATCAGTAGATTTAATTGAGAAATTTGATAATAAAAATATTGTCGGTGCTGGCTTTATTATTAATCTTCCTGATTTAAATGGTGATAAAAAACTTCACGAAAGAGGAATTAACATTCACTCATTAATGGATTTTTAATGAATGCTGTTCTTGTAGGTTTTAAAAGATCACCTTTTACAATTGCAAATAAAGGGCTGTTATCCAAAATAAGACCTGAGGATATTTTATCTCAAGTAATTAATGATTTAGTAAAAACAACAAATATTAATAAAGATGATATTGAAGATATAATAGCAGGATGCGCATATCCTGAAGGTGCGCAAGGTTATAACATTGCTAAAATAGTTTCCTTTATGACTGATATGCCTGAACATGTCGGAGGTATGACAATAAATAGATGGTGTGGATCCTCTATGCAGGCAATTCATAGTGCGGCAGGAGCAATTTCTATGAATGCTGGAAAAGTTTTTATTTGCTGTGGCATTGAATCTATGACCTTTGTTCCAATAAATGGATTAACTTATACACCACACCCTGAGTTATTAATTGATCAACCAAATGTATATCTCTCAATGGGTTTAACTGCTGAAAATATAGCAAAAAAATATAATCTTTCTAGAAAAGAACAACAAGACTTTGCAATTTTAAGTCATGCTAATGCTGCAAAATCTCAATTATCTAAAAACTTTGATCAAGAAATAACTATTATTAAAAAAGATAATATTGAAGTGAAAAGTGATGGTGGCATAAGACCAAATACCTCTCAAGAAATATTGAACAATTTAAAGTTAGTGTTTGATGAAAATGGAACTATTACAGCTGGTACTGCCTCACCATTAACTGATGGTGCTTCTGCAACTTTAGTTTGTGAAGAGGAGTATGCTAAAGCTAATAAATTACCAATAATAGCCAGAATAAAATCTACTGCTATTCAAGGTTGTCCTCCTGAATTAATGGGATTAGGACCAATTAATGCTTCAAAAAAAGCCCTTAAAAGAGCTAATATAGAAATTAAAGATATTGATATTGTTGAATTAAACGAAGCTTTTGCATCTCAATCTATTGCCTGTATTAAAGAACTTAAAATTAATCCTGAAATTGTTAATATAGAAGGTGGTGCAATAGCTTTAGGGCACCCATTAGGTGCAACTGGTACTCGTATAACTGCAAAAGCTGCCTCCTTAATGATTAAACATAATAAAAAATATGCTTTAGCAACACAATGCATAGGTCTTGGACAAGGTATAGCAACAGTGTTAGAAAGAGTTGAATAGTTATGCAAGTTTACAAAACTCCATTAAGGGAATATAAGTTTTTATTAGAAGATTTTCTAAAATTAAAAGATCATAAAATTCTAACTAATAGAAATTTAGAAATTGATGACCTTCTTATGATACTGCATGAGGGTTCAAAAATGTGTGAAGAAACACTTTTACCTTTAAATGTTACAGGTGATTCAGAAGGCTGCATATATGATAATGGTAAAGTAATAGCTCCTAAAGGTTTTAAAGAGGCATATAAAATTTTCTCTGAAAATGGGTGGCAGGGAATAAAAGTAAAAGAAAAATTTGGTGGTCAAGATCTTCCATATATTATGAATATGTTCTTAGATGAAATGGTCAGTTCAACAAATATGTCTTTTGGACTTTATCCAGGTTTGACTGCAAATGCTATTGATGCAATTGAAAAGAATGCTAGTGAAGAATTAAAACAAATTTATTTACCTCATTTGACTTCAGGAAAATGGACAGGCACAATGAATTTAACTGAACCTCAATGTGGAACTGATTTAGGTCTTAGTAAAACAATGGCTAAACCAAATGACGATGGATCCTATAGTATTACAGGAACAAAAATATTCATTACCTGTGGTGAACATGATCTTAGTGAAAATGTAATCCATTTAGTCTTAGCTCGAACTCCTAATGCACCTGATGGAATAAAAGGAATTAGTCTTTTTTTAGTTCCTAAAATAATTCCTGCAAACGATGGAACTCTTAACATAGCAAATAATGTTAAGTGCGGTTCAATCGAAAAAAAAATGGGAATTAAGGCAAGTCCAACATGTGTTATGCATTATGAAGATGCAAAAGGTTGGCTTGTGGGTGATTTAAATAAAGGAATGAAAGCTATGTTTATCATGATGAATGGGGCTAGATTATTTGTAGGTATTCAAGGCATAGGTCTCTCAGAAACAGCATATCAATCAGCTCTTCATTATTCAAAAGAACGTCTTCAGGGAAAATTACCTGAAAGTAAGAATGTTGCTGATCCAATTATTGTTCATCCAGAAATTAGAAAAAATTTAATGTATATGAAGTCTGTTAATGATGGCATTAGAGGATTAATGCTCAAAGCTGGTAATGCTTTTGACATAATTGATTCTGATGGAACATCAAAACTTTCTCAAACTTCTGAGAATTTAATCGCTTTATTAACTCCAATTCTAAAATCTTTTGCAACTGATAAAGCTTTGGAGATTACAAATACCGCCTTACAAATATATGGTGGTCATGGATATATAACTGATCATGGCATGGAGCAATTAGTTCGTGATGCAAGAATCTTACCAATATATGAAGGTACTAATGGTATTCAAGCTTTAGATTTAATTGGAAGAAAATTTAATATTCATGATGGTCAAATTATTAACGACTATTTAAGTGAAATTGAAGAATTTTTAATTGCCAATAATGATGAACAAAATATGCAAAAGTTTATTGAATTGTTTAAATCTTCTTTCATAGATTTAAAAGATTGTGTCGATTTTATAAGACAAATCGATACTAAAAACACAAAAGAAATTAATGCCCATGCTATGGATTTTTTAAATATTTTTGCCCTTGTAGCAGTTGGGTATACTTGGCTTCAATTCATTAAAGTTTCTCAAGATAAAATTAAAGAAAAAAATGATCCTTTTTATTTATCAAAGATTCAACTAGGAGAATTTTTTATGACAAAGGTAATTTTTGAAACAAAAAGATTTAAAAATAATATTTATTCTTCTGGAAATTTATATAATCATTTTTCAGATAATTATTTTGAAACTGGAAGTTAGCAATGACAATTAAAATTTATAAACCAACTAAATCTTCAATGCAATCTGGATTAGGTAAAACAAAAAAATGGCTTGCTGAGTATATTATTGAAACTGATAAAGTTAAGGATACTTTAATGGGCTGGAATAGCTCGACAGATACTAAGGAACAAATCAAAATGTTTTTTGATACAAAAGAACAAGCTATAGAATGGTCAAAAAAAAATAATCAACAATTTATAGTTATTGAACCCAAAGAAAGAAAAATCAAACCAAAGAACTATGCTTCAAATTTTGATATGAGCAGAAAAGAACCTTGGACACATTAATCTTTTGAATTTATTTATAGTATGATAAAGGGCATTTAAGCGCCCGTAGCTCAGTGGATAGAGCAACCGCCTTCTAAGCGGTAGGTCAAATGTTCGAATCATTTCG
>JBJKYR010000067.1:0-21091 GCA_045560945.1 Alphaproteobacteria bacterium
AATAAATATCCTAGACATTGATTTAGTATTTTATTTGAATTTATGAGAAAAAAATATACTTATATTTACTATGAATAAACAAAATGTTGTATCTCCATGTATTAGTGTATGTAAAACAGACCCTATTAGTGGATTTTGTTATGGTTGTGGGAGGTCTGATGCAGAGAAAAAAGCTTGGAAAGATGAAAATACAACGAATGAATGGAAATTAAATAATATTAAGGAATTAAGAAGTCGTCTTGAAGGATGGCAATTAGAAGCTTTTAATGAGTCCTATAAATCAAAACAAGAAAATGGGCTATCATTAATCAAGAAGAAATTATTAGAGTCTCGTAACAATTAAAATAAGTATTAAATTAATAATCAATTTTTTTTAGATACAAACCATGTGCAGGTGCTGTTTGACCGGCAACTTCTCTATCCTTTGAATTAATAATATCTGAAATTGTTTTATTTATATTGCCTTTAGCAATATCAACCAATGTACCTACCATTATTCTGACTTGAGAATGTAAAAAAGATTTTGCACAAACATTAAAAATAATTTGCTCACCTTCATGCTTAATATGAATATCTTCAATTGTTTTTATACTGCTCTTTGATTGACAATGAGCAGAACGGAATGCATTTAAATCATGTTTTCCTATAAAAGAAGATGACTCCTTCTTCATTTTTTCAACATTTATTTTTTTATAAACACACCAGGCTCTATTTATATTAATCGTAAGGGGGGGTCTTCTATTGATTATTTTGTATTCGTAACATCTTTTTATTGCAGAAAATCTTGCGTGAAATTCACTATCAACTAATTCTGCCTTTTGGACTGAGATTGGGTGAGGTCTTAAATGTTGATTTAATCCATCCCTAATTACATCTGTTTCAATTTTTTTATTAATAGTAAAAGAGGCTACTTGACCATAAGCGTGAACCCCTGCATCTGTTCTCCCAGCTCCAAAAATAGTTACTTTTTCAGCTGCAAGTTTAAATACTGCCTCTTGAAGAACAGTTTGTATTGATTTACCATTTTCTTGCTGCTGCCAACCAACAAAGTTTGTACCATCATACTCAACAATAATTTTATAATTATACATTTAATTTATCATGAATGGAGAAAGTAAAGCCTCGCAAAAAATCAACTAGGTTAACTATTTTTTTTCCTTCTCGTTGTATAAGTAGCGGAATAATACCTCCATCTTTACATCCTATCATAAAGTCTTTATTTAAAATTGTTGAGCTTTGGCCAGACTCCTTAGTTTTTTTTGCTTTAATTATTTTTATTCTCTCTCCTTTATAAATAAACCATGATCCTGGTTTTGGTCCATGTGCACGTATGTGATTATAAACATCTGAAGTAGAGTTATGAAAATTAATTTTTCTATCTTCATTTAAAAATTTATTCGCAAAAGTAACTTTATTTTCATCTTGCTTTTTTCTAATGATTTTATTTTTAAATATGAGTGGTAAAATTTTTATCATTGCTTTTTTCCCAAGATTTGTAAGTTTTAAAGTTAAATCATCACTGTACATATTCTGATCAAGTAAAAAACTTTCCTGCATGAGAATATCTCCTGCATCGAGTTTAGAGTTAATATTAATTATACTAATTCCAGTTTTATTATCACCTGCCAACAATGCATGTTCTATAGGAGCTGCCCCTCTCCATCTCGGTAATAAAGAGACATGAATGTTAATGCATCCATATTTGGGAATATTTATAAATGATGCAGGTAAAATTATCCCATAAGCAACAACAATAATTAAATCAGGCTCTAAACGTTTTATTTGTTGAATAACTGTTTGATCAATTGCAGAGGGATAATAAATCTCTATATTATTTTTTTTTGCAATTTGATGTACTGCACTTTCTTCAACTTGCATACCTCTGTTTTTTTTTCTTGGAGGCTGTGTAAAAACACCGACTAAATTTAGTTTATTTTCAATCAAAATATTCAGATGTTGAGCCGCTATATCTGGCGTACCCATAAAAATTATTTTTTTATCAATCATGAATTTTTCAATTTTTTCACTTTTTTTATTATAATGTTTCTTTTTAAAGAAGATAAATAATCTACAAATAATTTTCCAGATAAATGATCTATTTCGTGCTGCAATATTCTAGCTTCATAACCGTCTATTTCTTTTTTTATCTTTTTTTCATTTTCATCCAAATACTCTAAAACAATTTGTTTTGGCCTTTCAATGTCTGCATATTGCTCAGGCAGTGATAAACACCCTTCTTCCATAATAACTTTTTCTTCAGAATACTCTATTATTGAAGGGTTGAATAATATGTAGTTAGCCCTTTTATCATTTTCCTTGTCTTCAAAATTAATTGTAATAATTTGTTTTAATATCCCAACCTGATTTGCTGCTAATCCAACACCTGGCGCTTTAATCATAGTATCCATCATTTGATAAGCAATTTTAATATCTTCACTTGTAATATTAATAAGTCTGTTTGCTTTTTGACGTAATAACTCGTTAGGAACTAATAGTATTTCCATCTTTACTTACTAGATGATTTTTTTTCGGGATTGAAATGCAGTATTAAGAGTATTTTCATCTAAATAGTGAACCTCCCCTCCAATAGGTATTCCTTGTGCTAACCTTGTAACTGTTAAATTTTTGAATGTTTCTAATTTATCAGCGATTACATGTGTAGTAGTTTGACCTTCCATAGTAGTGCTTAATGCCAATATCACTTCAGTAATTTCATTTTCTTCAATTCTTTTTATGAGCTTCTTAATTGTCAACTCTTCTGTACCAATACCATTAATTGCCGATAAAGAGCCTCCTAATACATGATATAACCCTCTATAAAAACCTGTTCTTTCGAATGTCCATAAGTCAGAAACATCTTCTATGATGCATATTGATTTCTTATCTCTATTTGATCCTGAGCAAATATTACAAGGATTTAACATGTCCACATTTCCACATGCAGAACATTCGATAATTAGCTTATGGGAAGATTCTAATGTTTGAATCAATGGTAGTAGTGATCGATCTTTATTTTTTAATAAATATAGAGCTATCCTTTGCGCTGAACGTCTTCCTAAACCGGGGAGTTTAGAAATTTCAGTTATTAGTTTTTCTATTGCAGATCCATCCATTATTTAAAAAGGTAACTTCATACCAGGTGGCAAAGGTAATCCTCCAGTAACAGCTTTCATTTCTTCTTGTGCCGCTACTTCACCTTTTTGTTTAGCATCATTAATAGCAGCAACTATTAAATCTTCAGTAATTTCTTTGTCTTCAGGTTTTAATAAACTCTGATCAATGTTAATTCTTTTTACTTCTCCTTTAGCAGTAGCAGTAACTTTTACTACCCCACCCCCAGATTCACCTTCAACTTCAATAGAATTTAATTTTTCTTGTGCATCTGCCATTTTTTGTTGGAGTTGCTGCGCTTGTTTCATCATATTACCAATATTAACCATCATACCCCCTTTTTATTTTCTGAAGTTAATTCATCAATTGTTTCATCAACAGTGTCTGTAATATCAGTTATAGAATGAATACTCAAATCTGGAAAAGCTTCTAGTATTTTTTTTACCTTAGGGTGGCTTTTCATAGTTTTTATTTCATTTTGTTGATTAACGACATCTTCTTCGCTTAATGAACTTCCAATATTACTGTCAGAAGAATGAATTTGCCATATTCTACCTGTCCATTTAGAAATAAGCTTAGCTACATTACGGTTAAAATGTTGATCTCGAATTAATGAATTATTTACAACAATCTCTCCTTCTTTAAACGAAATTAATTTAACTGAATTATACAGTTGAGTATGAAGTAAAGCCTCCTTTTTGCTATAAAAAAGATCAACAAATTGTCTAAAATTAGAAATTTTAATTAGAGAAGATTCAGTTGTTTCATTTAATTTAGAGGGGGTAACTGTTTTTTGATTATGATTTAAATCAATTTTTTTTTTTATTTCCTGGTTTTTAGAAACTGACTGATTATTATTATCATGTTTACGTGGTATTTCTTTAGTATATTCTTCAGGGTTTGGTTTATTATTTATATATATTAATCTTATTATTACCATTTCTCCAAGCTGAAAAAGATGATATCCATTTTGTAATTCTTGGAACCCTTTGAAAAGAACTTGCCACATAACACCAAGAGAGTTCATGGATAATTGACTGGCAAAATCCATTCCTCTTACTCTTTCAATTTCAGGTATCGCAAAGTTATTTATTAAATCGGGAGAAATTTTAATTTGTGTTATAGAGTGAACAGCATTTAATAATTCTTCAAAAATCATCAAAATATCAGCACCTGAATTATATAAATCTCTATAAATTATTAATGAATTAGAGGTATTGCCTTTAGTAATATTTTCAACAAGATCATAAATCTTACCTCTATCTGCTAGTCCCAACATATTTGTTACTGTTTGAGCTGTAACTGCTATATCGTTGTTAATAATTGCTTGATCAAGTAAGCTTATGGAGTCTCTAACCGATCCATCACCTGCTCTTACTAATAATGCAATAGCATCATCATCAATCTTAACTTTCTCAAGGCTTGAAATTTTTTTTATATGTTTGGCTAAGTTTTCTGATTCAACTCTTTTGAGATCAAAACGTTGGCATCTAGATAAAATTGTTACTGGAATTTTTTTAACCTCAGTCGTAGCAAAAATAAACTTTACATGCTCAGGAGGCTCTTCTAATGTTTTTAATAAAGCATTAAATGCACTTTTAGAAAGCATATGCACTTCATCAATAATAAAGATTTTAAATAAACTATTTACAGGTTTGTATTTTACATTATCAATAATTTCTCGAACGTCATCAACCCCAGTTTTACTAGCAGCATCCATTTCAATAACATCTAAATTATGATCAGATCTTATAGATTTACATGAATCACAATTTCCACATGGCTCACAACTGCCTTCCTTCCTATTTTCACAGTTTAAACTCATTGCAATCAATCTTGCCGTTGTTGTTTTTCCAACTCCACGAACACCCGTTAAAAGGTATGCGTTTGCAATTCTATTAGTAGTTATTGCATTAGTTAAAATTTGAACCAAGGTCTCTTGCCCAATTAAATCAGCGAAGGTTTGTGGCCTATATTTTCTGGCAAGTACTTTATATTTAATATTTTCTGTCATAATTTAAGGGAAGGTTATAAGACCCGAATAGACTTGGTACAGCTGCTTCTTTTCAGACCTGACTGGATTAACAAGATACTCGCCCTCAAACCTTCCATATCTACTATACCATTAAAGAATGAAAAAATAACTTGTGATTTATCTTTTATGATTATTTTTTTCTAAATTCAGACTTTTTATAAACACCTAGGACTTTAAATTCTTTACAAAAAAATTTCATTTCCTCAAATGCCAATTTTACTGATTTATCATCTGGGTGTCCCTCAAAATCAATATAGAATTGTGCGACATCAAAACCCTGAGGATGAATGTAACTTTCTAATTTTGTTATATTAATTCCATTACTAGCAAATCCACCTAGACATTTATACAAAGATGCAGGAATACTTCTAACCACAAATACAAGAGTTGTTAAAAGATCACTCTCATGAGATTCTATACTGCTCTTATTTTTTGACATAATTAAAAACCTGGTAACATTATATTCAGCGTCTTGAAAATTTTCTTCCAGGATATCTAGATTATATATCTCTGCAGCAAGAGCTGATGCTATAGCAGCATCTTCCTTATTATTCAGTTCTGATATCTTTTTTGCTGAACCTGCTGTATCAGCTGCTATTACCATTTCTTTATTAAGTTTTATTATTTTGTTTCTACACTGAGCTATACCTTGCTCATGACTATGTATTCTTTTTATGTCATTTATTTTAGTCCCAGGTATTGCTAATAAATTATGCCTTACTTCTAAAAAATATTCTCCAATAATATTTAAATCAGAATCTGGAATCAATCTTTGAGTATCAGCAACTCTCCCAGCTTGAGAATTTTCAATTGGTACTAATGCAATGTCAGCTTTACCATCTCTTACACAAGCAAACATCTCTTCAAATGTTGCGCAAGGTACGCTATTTGCGTCTGGAAAAACATTTTTACCAGCTTGCTCACTATAAGCACCACTAACTCCCTGAAAGGCAAAACTATTTGTTTTCATTTCTATTTTTCAAAATATTTTCTATTAAAATTAAATCTTCCAAAGTATCTACACTAATTGGTACATTTTCTACATAGGTTATTCCAATTTTAATACCTGCATCAATTGCTCTTAATTGCTCTAATTTTCTATCTATTTCATTTTTAGAAGCAGGCAAAGAAACAAATTTTCTTAGAGCAATTGGCTTAAAGCTATAAATTCCAACGTGCTGATAAATATTTGTAAATTGTTTTTTTGAAAATTTGTAAAAATCTAAACTATTACCAACAACATCTTCTTTTTTCCAATCTATAGAGACTTTTGTAATGTTTTCATTTTTTTCTTCATCGCTTGATATGTTAGTTGCTATAGTGCCAATATCATATCCATTTTCCAAAGGTATGTTGACATTTTGAATATTAATAGAATCAATTAGAGGCATATCACCTTGAAGATTAATAATACTTTCATACTCATCTTGATTGTCTAGCGAATTGAATGCAGCAAATACTCTGTCAGTTCCTGAGGGTAAATTGGGGTCAGTCATTATTGCCTTACCTCCTTTTGAACTAATTAAATCAAACACTTCGTCCTCACTACAAGCAACATAAACATCTCCTATTTTTGAATTAATTCCCTGCTTCCAAACTCGCTCTATCATTGGAATCCCATTAATTTTTACCATGGGTTTATTCGGAAGTCTTTGAGAGGCCATTCTAGCTGGTATAATAATTGCTGTTTTCATAAATTATGCGACAATTAAGCCATATTTAATTTTTTGTTAGACGTTTTCATTTCTATTCATTTCAAAAAAAATCTATATAGATGTTTTACACATGTCTGGACTTGAAGTTAACAAAATTTTGGCTTCCATTATATTAGCAATACTTGTGGTAACTGTTATTGGTCATTTAGGTGATATACTTATTAATGTGAAACATCATGAAATGGAAGAAACGGCTTACAAAATTGATGTGCCAGAATCAGGTGAGGTTGTATCAGGAGCTGCCCCTAAAGAAGAAGTTATAGAGCCAATTTCATTATTTTTAGCAAATGCCTCTTTAGAAAAAGGAGAGAAGCTTTTTAAGAAATGTAGCGCATGTCATAATTATGAGAAAGATAGTGCAAATAAAGTAGGTCCAAATCTATGGAATCTGATTAATAGACCGAAAGCCAATGTAGAAGGTTTTGCTTATTCAAAAGCTTTAGCTGAATATGGTGGTGAATGGGGTTATGAAGAATTAGCAGAATTTTTATATAAACCGAAGAAATTTGTTAAGGGAACAAAAATGAATTTTGCTGGCCTGAAGAAAGTTCAAGATAGAGCTAACATTGTTTTATTTTTAAGAGAACAAGCAGAAAATCCTGTTCCACTTCCATAATCTGACTAATGAATAATTCCCTTCAGGAATATCTAAACTTTGCTAACAAACTAGCTGATGTGGCAAGTATTACTTCAATGCAGTATTTTAGAACTTCTTTAGATATCGATAACAAAAGTGATGAAAGCCCAGTGACTATTGCTGATAAAAATACTGAATTAAAAATAAGATCCATGATAGAAAAAAAGTATCCAGATCACGGGATCTTAGGAGAAGAGTTTGACAATATTAATCCAAATGCTGAATTTATTTGGGTTATAGATCCAATTGATGGAACAAGAAGCTATATTGCAGGACATAAAGATTTTGGTAATTTAATATCTTTAACACAAAATAAAAAACCAATTATTGGTATCATTAATTGTCCTGCTCATGATGAAAGATGGGTAGGGATAAAAAACCAAAATAGTACCCTTAACAAACAAATCACAAAATGCTCTAAAGTAAAAAAGATTGAAGATGCTTATCTTTTTACTTCAGGATTATATTTTGATGAACCACATCTACGAAATGCTGTAGATATAATTACGAAAAAAGTAAGATATTATCGGTATGGTGGTGATTGTTATATGTATGGCATGGTAGCTTCAGGATTAATTGATATTGTTATTGAAGACACTTTAAAAGTTCATGATTATATGGCTTTAGTTAATGTAATAGAAGGAGCTGGAGGCAAGATTACAGATAAATTTGGAAATGAAATAACTACAGATTCCCAAGGAAGTGTTATAGCTTCGGCAAATGAAAAACTTCATTCTGAGTTAATTTCTCTAATAAACAAAGAAAATTAATTTAATTTTTAAATAAAGTAATTATATTAATATTATGAAAACTTTAATTACGTGTATCTCGTTATTTCTTTTGATTTTCTCATATAACATTATGGCAAATACAAATTTTTCCCACGCAATCGCCATGCACGGAGAGCCAAAATATAATAAAGATTTTTTAAGTGTAGAGTATGTAAGCAACTCTGTAGTCAAAGGTGGTAATATTGTCAGAAGCTCAATTGGAAACTATGATACATTTAATCCTTTCACTTTAAAAGGTACTTCGGCTGCTGGTATCGGACTATTATACGAGAGCTTAACTGTTGGCTCTAGTGATGAGGCATTCACTGAATACGGACTTTTAGCAAAGCAAATAGAATGGCCTGAGGATCGCTCCTGGGTAGCATTTACATTAAGAGATGAGGCAGTATGGCACGATGGAAAAAAAATATCTAGTGATGATGTTGTATGGACTTTTAATACCTTAATAGAAAAAGGACATCCATTTTATAAATATTACTACGGAGATGTAAGCGAAGTTATTAAAATATCTGAAAACAAAGTTAAGTTTATATTTTCTACAAATACAAATAAAGAATTGCCACTAATTGTTGGTCAACTTCCAGTACTTCCACAACATTATTGGGAAGGTAAAAATTTTGAAGAGACAACTCTTGATATTCCAATTGGAAGTGGTCCTTATAAAATAAAATCCTTTGATGCAGGTAGATCAATTACCTATGAACTTAATGAAGATTACTGGGCTTTTAAAAATAACATTGTTCCAATTAAAGTAGGTAAAGATAATATTGGAACTATAAGATACGATTATTATAAAGATAGAGGTGTAGAAAGAGAGGCCTTTAAATCAGGCGAGATAGATTTCTTTTCAGAAAATACCTCTAAAGAATGGGCGACTGGATATGATATAAATGCAGTAGAAGAAGGGTTGATTAAAAAAGAACTAATATCTCATGAGAATCCTCAAGGAATGCAAGCATTTGCATTCAATACACGTAAAGACATTTTTAAAGATAAAAGAATTAGAAAGGCTTTATCTTATGCTTTTGATTTTGAGTGGACTAATAAAAATTTGTTTTATGGCGCCTATAAAAGAACTGATAGTTTTTTTGAAAACTCAGAATTATCATCAAGTGGATTGCCATCAAAAGAAGAACTGGCTTATCTTAACCCATATATGGATGTGCTCCCAAATGAAATTTTTAATGCGCAATTTACTAACCCTAAAACCGATGGTTCAGGATTCATAAGAAATCAATTACAAGAAGCTACAAATTTAATTAAAGATGCTGGATGGATGTTACAAAATGGTAAGCTAGAAAATTCAAAAGGAGAGCCATTTGAATTTGAAATTTTATTAGTTTCTCCTGCTTTTGAGAGAATTGTATTACCTTTTATTGATAATTTAGAAAAACTAGGAATTAAAGCTTCATTAAGAACAATTGATAGTTCGCAATATCAAAAAAGAATTGAAAGTTTTGATTTTGATATGATCGTATTTACCTTTTCTCAAAGTTTATCTCCTGGAAATGAGCAAAGAAATTTTTGGGGATCTGATGCTGCAGATACAAATGGTTCACGTAATGTAATTGGAATTAAAAATGATGTGATCGATATTCTTATAGAAAAACTTATTAACGCCAAAGACAGGGAAGATTTAATAACCATTGCCAAGGCTCTTGATAGAGTATTACTATGGAACTATTATGTAATCCCCCAATGGCATATTTCAGCGTATAGAGTTTTATACTGGGATATGTTTAATCAACCTAAGAAAAAGCCTAAATATTCTCTTGGATTTGATACTTGGTGGATTAATCAAAGTAAGTTTGATTTTATTAATTCTCAAAGATCTGCAAACTAATAAGTTAAAAACAGAACATAAATAATATAAAATCATATCAATGGGTGCTTATTTAATAAGACGAATTCTACTTATATTCCCAACACTTTTTGGAATAATGTTAATAAATTTTGCCGTTATACAAATTGTGCCTGGTGGACCAGTGGAGCAAATGATCGCACAGATGACAGGAACAGCTGTTGAATCTACTGCTCGTTTTTCTGGAGCTGGTGAAGGGGAATTAGATACAAGTTTTGATGCATCAAGTTTTGAAGATGGTGATTCTAATTACAGAGGTGCTCAAGGACTTGACCCAGATATTATTAAAGAAATTCAAATAATGTATGGAATGGACAAACCTGCTCATGAACGTTTCATTAAAATGTTAAAAAGTTATGTCTTGTTTGATTTTGGTGAAAGTTTTTTTCGTGATCAAAAAGTTACTTCATTAGTGTTGGATAAAATGCCAGTATCAATATCTCTTGGCCTATGGACAACATTACTCGTATATTTAATCTCCATTCCTCTTGGAATTAAAAAAGCCATAAAAGATGGTTCAAAATTTGATATAATTTCAAGCAGTATTGTTACAATTGGATATGCAATTCCAAATTTCTTATTTGCAGTTATTCTAATTGTGTTTTTTGCTGGTGGTCGCTTTTATGATGTTTTTCCCTTAAGAGGTTTAGTCTCAGAGAATTTTGAGGAATTAAGCATTCTTTCTCAAATCAAAGATTATTTTTGGCATTTAACCCTACCTCTAATTGCAATGATTGTTAGTGGTTTTGCTGGATTAACTTTCTTAACTAAAAATTCTTTTATAGATCAAATTAATCAACAATATGTAATGACAGCAAGAGCTAAAGGATTGTCAGAGAGAAAAGTACTTTATGGACATGTTTTTAGAAATGCAATGCTAATAGTAATTGCTGGCTTCCCTTCAGCATTTATTGGAATATTATTTTCAAGCTCGCTATTTATTGAAGTAATATTTTCTCTAGATGGTTTAGGTTTACTAGGTTATGAGGCAGCTCTTACGAGAGACTATCCTGTAATATTTGCTACATTATATTTCTTTTCATTACTTGGTCTCATTATGGGAATTATAGGTGATTTTATGTATTCGTTAATTGATCCTCGAATTGATTTTGAGTCTCGAGAATGAAAAAATTGTCTCCACTTAATAAAAGACGTTTAAACAATTTTGTTAAAAATAAACGTGGCCTTTATTCTTTTTGGATTTTTTTTATTTTATTTATGATTTCACTTTTTGCAGATTTCATTGCAAATGAAAAACCTTTGCTCATAAAATATGAAAATGAATTTTACTTTCCAATTTTGCAATCCTACTCGGAAACTACATTTGGAGGAGATTTTGAAACTGAAGCTGATTACAGAGATCCGTTTGTAAAAAACTTAATCAATGTTTCTGGCTGGATGATAATGCCTATAATTCCCTACAAATATAATACAATTATTAGAGATATTGATAGTCCTGCCCCCTCTCCTCCAACCAGAAAAAACTGGCTTGGAACGGATGATCAAGCAAGAGATGTTTTATCAAGATTAATTTATGGATTTAGAATTTCAATTTTATTTGGCTTCACACTAACTTTTTTTTCTATGATTATTGGTGTTACTGCAGGAGCAATTCAAGGTTATTTTGGAGGAAAAACTGATCTATTTTTTCAAAGATTTATGGAAATCTGGTCAGCTATACCAACATTATATATTTTGATCATCCTTGCGAGTGTCATTCAACCAAATTTTTGGTGGCTATTAATTATTTTGCTCCTTTTTAGTTGGATGGGTTATGTAGGGGTAGTGAGAGCAGAATTTTTGAGAGCCCGAAATTTTGATTATATTAGAGCAGCTAAAGCTCTAGGTGTGAGCACAACAAAAATTATATTTAGGCACATGATTCCCAATGCAACAGTAGCTACTGTAACCTTTCTTCCTTTTAGTTTAAGTGCATCTGTAACAGCATTATCTGGTTTAGATTTTTTAGGATTTGGTTTACCTCCAGGATCTGCATCACTTGGTGAAATGGTAAATCAGGGACGTAACAATTTACAAGCACCATGGCTTGGTCTTACAAGTTTTTTTACATTAGGATTAATGCTTGGTCTGCTAGTTTTCATTGGAGAAGCTGTGAGAGATGCTTTGGATCCAAGAAAGACCTTTAGTTAATATGAATAATCTTGTTTCAATAAAAAATTTAACGATTAACTTTAAAGAAAATCAAAATGTTGTTGATAATGTAAATATAGATATTCCTAAAGGAAAAACAGTTGCAATTGTTGGTGAGTCCGGATCTGGGAAAACATTATCTGCATTGAGTATTTTAAAATTATTACCTACAAATGCTATTATAAAAAATGGCAGTATAATATTTAATGATAAAGATTTACTTAAACTTCCCCAAAATGAAATTGAAAAAATAAGAGGAAATAAAATTTCCACAATATTTCAAGAACCAATGTCTAGTTTAAATCCGTTACATAAAATTGATAAGCAAATTAAAGAAATTATTACAACTCATAATAACAAAGTAAATTCTAAAGAACTTGATCAGTATGTTTTAAAATTATTAAAAGAAGTAAATTTAGATAATTTAATGAATAGACCAAATATCTATTCTTATGAGCTTTCTGGAGGGCAGCGTCAAAGAGTAATGATTGCAATGAGTATTGCTAATAATCCCGACCTTTTAATAGCTGATGAGCCTACCACTGCATTAGATGTAACTGTGCAAAAGCAAATTTTAGCACTTCTAAATAAGATTCAAAAAGAAAGAAAAATGTCGATTTTATTTATTAGTCACGACCTTGGTGTAGTAAATGAAATAGCTGATTATATTTATGTTATGAAAGAAGGTAAAATTATTGAACATGGTGAAAAAGCTCAGATTTTTAATAACCCACAAGATCCATACACGAAACAATTAGTTGGTTTTCATAATAAGATTCGAAAACATGAAGAAAATAAAGAAATAGAAATTCTAAAAATTAAAGATTTGAAAGTATGGTATCCTATTAAGAAAGGTATTTTTAAAAAAACAGTTGATTATGTCAAAGCAATTGATGTTATTAATTTTACTTTAAAACAAAAAGAGACATTAGGTATTGTAGGGGAATCAGGATCAGGCAAAACTTCACTTGTTCTAGCTATTTTGAAATTAATAACATCATCAGGAAAAATAGAATTTAATAAAACTGATTTAAATTCAATAAAAAAAAATAAACTTAAAAGTATTAGAAAAAATATTCAAATTGTTTTTCAAGATCCTTACTCCTCATTAAGTCCTAGAATGAATGTTGAGGAAATATTGAATGAAGGAATAGATGTGCACTTTCCAAAATATTCCACAAGTGAAAAGAAACAAATTTTAAAAGATATTTTAAAAGAAACAGGTATGGACTATGAGAGAGATCATAATAAATACCCTCATGAATTTTCAGGAGGTCAAAGACAAAGAATTGCAATTGCAAGAGCTTTGATTTTAAAACCTAAAATTCTTATTTTGGATGAACCCACTTCAGCATTAGACATTACTATACAAAATCAAATATTAGATTTACTTCAAAACTTACAGGAAAAATATTCTCTTAGTTATATATTCATAAGTCATGATATGAATGTTATACGATCGGTATCTGATAAAATTTTGGTTTTAAAAAATGGAAAGCTAATTGAATATAATAGTGCTGAAAATGTTTTTAATAAGCCAAAAGATGAATATACAAAAAACCTAATTAGTGCAGTGGTTTAATTTATGACCAATACCAAAGACTTTCCAAGTGTGCTGATTAAAAGATACTCTTGAAATATTATTATTGTTAACTAGCTATAAACCATAACAAATTAGAGGATATTATGAAAAAACTATTCTATTCATTTATTTTTTTAACTCTATTTTCACCTTCTGTAGTTTTTGCAGGAGCTTGTCCAATGCTAGCAGGAGATATTGAAGATAAAATTTCAAAGTTGGATCAGTCAAAGCATGAAACCTTAATAAACACTGCACTTATGTTGCACGAAGAGGGTATGAAAGCTCATGACTCTGGTAATCATACTCTATCAGAGGAATTGCTTAATGGTGCTTTGAGGCTACTTGATATTTAAAAAAATAGAATCTTACCAGCGCGCCCTATTCTTATAGGACGCGTCTAAATTAAATAATCATAAATTAATTGTAATATGTGGCGGAGAGAGAGGGATTCGAACCCTCGATAGTGTTGCCACTATACACGCTTTCCAAGCGCGCTGATTAGAAAAAAGTTAAGGGATTATAAGGATTATATAATATTAATTTTTGAATCTGGGGTTTATAACTGAACCCATAGTGAACCCAAATTAAGACACTTTTAAAAGATAAAATTATAAAAAAAAGGAATTAGATATGATCGATTATATATTTTATTGGTGTGTAGATTTTTTAGCTAATTTAGCAAAACTTACTGGAACAACTTATGAACTTATAAATATTTTAATATTTATTATTGGATATCCAGTATTTGTTTTAATACTTTTTGGAATAATATATTTGCAATACAAGAAAATAGTTTATCTTAAAAAGAATTAAATAATATAAATGAAGAAAAAATTACTAGTTATAAATTTAGTTGTAATATTTATTTTATTATTCCTTACAAGGGTGGCGCACTCATCAGATGACTTAACTGGCAAAAATGTAATATGTAAAACAGATTTTTCAAGTGGGATAAGAATTGTTTCATATTCTTTCTTATCAGATATTATGGTTTGGGAAACAAGTATGAGCTCTGATATCCCAGGAATTTGGACATATGAAAGGTGGTATCACACTACTCCTGCAAATATTCATGTTCACTATTTTGATAAAGAAGAAATGGATCATGTGCATAATATGTATATCGAGATAAATCGCGAAACTCTTATAGTTAGAGTTACCTTTCCTGATTTTCACAATGATGAAGCGCCAATGGAAATGAAAGGACTTGGTTTTGATCCTGGTGAGTGTGAAGTATATGTTGGTTCAGTAGATGAAGTGCAATCATTAATATCTGATATGATGGATGAAAGTTTGCAAAATAATCAGTTATAGAAATAACTGAACCCAAAGTGAACCCTAGACTGATTTTTAAAAATAACGTGAAATAAGAATTTTAATTTATGGCGGAGAGAGAGGGATTCGAACCCTCGGTAGTATTGCTACTACACACGCTTTCCAAGCGTGCTGATTAAACCACTCTCACATCTCTCCTAAAAAACATTAATTTTCATTCATCTTCAGTGCATTTAAAAAAGCATTTTGAGGAATATCAACTTTTCCAAATTGTCTCATACGTTTTTTGCCTTTTTTCTGTTTATCAAGCAGTTTATTTTTACGAGTAACATCGCCCCCATAAAGTTTTTGTGTAACATCTTTTCTAAAAGAGGCTACCGTCTCTCTAGCAATAATTTTACCACCAATTGCTGCTTGAATAGCAACCTTAAATTGTTGTCTTGGTATTAAATCTTTTAGACGCTCACATAAAGCTCTTCCTCTTTGTTGAGATCTATCTCTATGAACAATCAATGATAAAGCATCTACAGGATCACCGTTTATCATAATGCCTACTTTAACTAAATCATTAACCTCATAGCCAATTAATTCATAATCAAAACTTGCGTATCCCTTTGTAATTGATTTTAAACGATCATAAAAATCAAATACTACTTCGTTAAGAGGTAATTTATATTCAACCATTGCTCTTGTGCCAGCATAGTTAAGGTTTATCTGAATCCCTCTTTTAGAAGTACACAAATCTAAAACTGCTCCTAAATATTCATCAGGAACAATTATTGTAGCTTTTATCCATGGCTCCTCAATTGTATCAATTTTTACTGGGTCAGGCATATCTGTTGGGTTATGTAAATCAACAACTGATCCATCATTCATATTTATTTTATAAACAACTGACGGAGCTGTTGTAACAAGTTCAAGATTAAATTCTAAATTAAATCTGTCTCTTATAATTTCAAGATGAAGCAAACCTAGGAAGCCACATCTAAAACCATAACCAAGAGCAGGACTTACTTCTGGTTCATAAGAAAAACTTGAGTCATTTAAAGCAAGTTTAACCATACTATCACGCAAATGTTCGTATTCATCAGAGTCTACTGGAAACATTCCACAAAAAACCACAGGTTGAGATGGTTTAAATCCAGGTAGAGGTTCTGTGGTTGGATTTTTTTCTTCTGTGATTGTGTCACCAACTTTACAATCTGACACACTTTTAATTCCTGAATTAATAAAACCTATTTCTCCTGGGCCTAATGTATCTACTTCTGTCGGTTTTGGTGAAAAAATACCAACCCTATCAATTGTGTGTGTAGCTCCTGCCGCCATAAATCTGATTTTTTGATTTTTCTTTAGCTGCCCATGAATTACTCTAACTAAAACAATTACTCCAAGATAGCTGTCATACCAGCTATCAACAAGCATACACTTAAGTGGCTCATGCGACGTTCCTTTTGGGGCAGGAAGATTGGTGACAATTTTTTCTAATAACTGCTCAACTCCCTGACCTGTTTTAGCTGAAACTAATGATGCATCAGAAGTATCAATTCCTAAAACATCTTCTATTTGTTCTTTAATTTTTTCAGGCTCTGAAGAAGGTAGATCAGCTTTATTTAATACTGGTAAGATTTCGTGATCATTGTTGATTGCTTGATAAGCATTAGCAAGTGTTTGTGCCTCAACACCTTGTGTTGAATCAACTATTAAAAGAGAACTCTCACAAGCAGCTAGAGATCTTGAAACTTCATAGGCAAAATCAACATGACCTGGGGTATCCATAATATTTAAAATATATTTCTTTCCATCTTTTGAGGTATAATTTAAACGAACAGTTTGTGCTTTAATTGTTATGCCTCGCTCTCGCTCTAACTCCATAGAATCAAGAACTTGTTCTTTCATTTCTCTATCAGATAAACCCCCACAAAACTGAATAAGTCTGTCTGCTAAAGTTGATTTGCCATGATCAATATGCGCTACTATAGAAAAATTTCTTATACTTGAGAGATCTCTCATTACTTTCTTAGAGTTGCTCTGAAACTAGTGATAACTAAATCTATAATTTGATTAGAAAAACTTTCTATCTCTTCATCACTAAATGTTTTATCTAAAGGCTGCAGTTGGACTCTAATTGCAATACTTTTTAAGTCATTATCAATCTTTTCACCCTCATAAACATCAAAAATGGAAACTTTGTTGATAATTTTTTTATCAATTTTTTTAATCTTATTTACTATATCATTTGCTTTAATTGATTTTGGAAGTAAAAAAGCAAAATCTCGCTCTACCATTTGAAATGGATTGTTATCAAAGGCAGATATAGTGGATGTTTTTTTATTTTGAAATTGAGCTAATGTTTCTGTAAATATTTCGAATGCTACAACAGTATTTGATATATCAAGCGATTTTAATAAAATTGGATTAATTTCTCCAAAATTAGCAACAATATTTTTTCCTATTCGTAAAGATGAAGACTTACCAGGATGAAAAACTTTATTATTAATCGCTTCATAATTAAGATTATCTATTGGAGCATTTAAAGATTTTAGAATTGTCATCAAATCCGACTTAATTTCAAATACATCAAAGTCTTTCTTTGGTGAGTTCCAATTATTGCCAGAAACATTTCCATAGCCAATTCCCGTAGCAACATTAACTTGCTTATCTTCTAAAGTTTCATCAAATATAGGTCCTACTTCAAATATTTTACCACTATTAATCATTTTTGATTTGTTAAGATTGACTGTAGCCAATAAATTAGGAATATTAGATGGGCGCATTACATCAAGATCAGAACTAATAGGATTTTTTATCATAATAACATCTTTAGATAATAATTTTGCTATTTTTTTATCCATGAATGACCAAGTTACTGCCTCTATATAACCTGTATTTGCAATTGTTCTTTTTATTTTATAAAAAGACTTAAGCTCAGCACTTAAAATATTTTTCTTATTATTATGATCACTTACATTAGTAAGAGGAATTTGATCAAAACCATATATTCTTAAAATTTCTTCAACAATATCGGCCTCACCTTCTATATCAGGTCTAAAACTTGGTACAGTAATATTAAAAACATTACCTTTTTCTGAAACACTAAATCCTAGAGATTCTAAAATAGATTTCTGTTTATCTTTTGGAATATCGACTCCACCTAATGATTTTATTTTGTCTGGATTAAAATCTAAAATATTTTGTTTATCTTTTAAAATCGAAGTTTGAACTGGTATACTAGCCTCACCACCACATAAATCTAATATCATTTTTGTTGCTGCTTGCACTCCCCACTGTATTGAAGTAGGGTCTATCCCTCTCTCAAACCTATATCTTGCATCACTTTGTAGTTTAAGATATCTTCCTGTTTTCGTTACAGAAATCGGATCAAATAATGCAACTTCAAGAAAAACATTTTTAGTATCAAGACTACAACCACTATCCAAACCTCCCATTACTCCACCAATACCATGAAGTTGTTTATCATCAGAGATAACGATCATATCTTTTGTACACTCTTGTTTTTCTTCATCAAGAGTAAGGCAGTCTTCATTTTCTTTTGCATAACGCATTTTTAAATTACCATTAATCTTATCAGCATCATATACGTGTAAAGGTCTTCCTAAATCATAAGTGATGTAGTTAGTGATATCAACAAGGGCAGAAATTGGTCTTAGTCCAATAGCCTTTAATCGTTGCTGCAACCAAGATGGGCTTGCTTTATTAGTTACATTTTTAAAATATCTTCCTGCTACACCTGGACAAATATATTCCATATCTCCATTGAAATCTTTTTCCCATTTAACAGGACTATCAAATGTGCCTTCAATATTTGCAATTAATGTATTTTCTTTTAATTTTCCTAATCCTGCTGCTGCTAAATCTCTTGCAACACCTCTAATAGAAAGACAGTCTCCTCTGTTTGGAGTAATGTTTATTTCAATAATAGGGTCATCAAGATTAAATACTTCTATAAATTTTTCTCCTAGTGAATGTTTTGAATCAACTTCAATTATGCCATCATGCTCATCAGATATTCCCATTTCTCTTTCTGACACAAGCATGCCACATGATTCTACTCCTCTAATTTTAGATTTTTTTAACTTCACTCCTGTGCCAGGAATAAAACTGTTCTCGGGTGCAAATATACCCTTCATTCCTTCTCGAGCATTAGGTGCCCCACACACTACTTGAAATGTTCCATCTATTGATTTTACGGTACAAACTTTAAGTCTATCTGCATCAGGATGTTTTTCAGCTTTTAAAACTTCAGCAACAGTAAAATCATTAAAGTCTTTTGATTTGTCTTCAAAGCTCTCAATTTCAAGTCCAATGTTTGTTAGTGTATCAACAATTGTCTCGAGATCTTTATTTGTATCTAAATGATCTTTTAACCAACTAAGTGTAAATTTCATAACAGCTTAAACTTCCGATCTTGTTTTTAAATCTAGTGGAGAAAAACCATAATGATCTAACCAGTTAAGATTTAAGTCAAACAGACCACGCATATCTGTTATTCCATATTTTAACATTGAGAGACGCTCTATACCCATTCCAAAAGCAAAACCTTGATAGACTGAAGAGTCTATATTGCAGTTTTCTAAAACTTTTGGATTAACCATTCCACAACCTAAAATTTCTAACCAATCATCTCCTTCACCAATTTTTAGAACGTTATTTTTTTTTGTATACGCAACGTCCATTTCGGCACTTGGTTCTGTGAAAGGAAAATAGCTTGGTCTAAATCTATATTTTAAGTTATCAATTTCAAAAAATTCTTTTAAAAATAAAATAAGTGTTGATTTTAGATCTGCCATTGTGGCATCTTTATTCACCAATAAACCTTCCACTTGATGAAACATAGGTGTGTGGGTGGAATCGGAATCACTTCGGTAGGTTCTTCCTGGTACAATAATCTTTATTGGAGGTTTTGATTTCAGCATTGTCCTAACTTGAACAGGACTTGTATGTGTTCTTAACACATTGTCTTCGCCGTTAG
The DNA here is from genome assembly GCA_045560945.1 of Alphaproteobacteria bacterium. GTDB lineage: Bacteria > Pseudomonadota > Alphaproteobacteria > HIMB59 > CACPNW01. The sequence continues at coordinate 20,149 of JBJKYR010000067.1, forward strand.
GATTATTTACATAAAAAGTATCTTGCATCTCACGAGCAGGATGATGGGGTGGTATATTTAATGCAGAAAAATTATTAAAATCACTTTCAATATCTGGTCCAGCCTCAACTGAGTAATTTAAATTGCCAAAAATCTCTATAATACTAAAAATTGTTTGTGAAATAGGATGAATTTTTCCTGTTACTTCTTCATTATGAGGCAAAGTAACATCGACACTCTCATTTTTTAGTTTTTCTTCTAACTTCTTATTTTCAATTAAAATTTTATGATCATTAACTGCATCTTCAACAAACGTTTTCAATTTATTTAATTCTTGACCTTTAATTTTTTTTTGGTCAATTGACAGCTTGCTTAGAAGCTTCATTTCCGATGGTATTAATCCTTTTTTACCAAGATACTCTAATCGTATAACTTCTACTTCTTGGAGAGTTTTACAATTTTCAATCTTCTTTTTAATATCTACAGAATCAACTGATAAAGACATATTGTTAGTATAAATTATTAAAAATTAAATACTAGTTAGCTGATTGGGCTTTTTCCACCAAAGCCTTAAAGGCGTCTGGTTGGTTAACTACCAATTCTGCTAGAATTTTTCTATCTATTTCTACTGATGATTTTTTAAGTCCAGATATAAACTGAGAATACGTCATACCGTGCAATCTTACACCTGCATTAATTCTCTGTATCCACAGACCTCTAAAATCACTTTTTCTTTTTCGGCGATCACGATATGCATATTGCAATCCACGCTCAACTGCCTGGACAGCTACTCTGAATACATTTTTTCTTCTACCGTAATAACCTTTAGCTCTTTTTAAAACTTTTTTATGTCTTGCTCTTGCTGTAACGCCTCTTGAAACTCTTGCCATTTTAAACTCCTATTTATTGTATGGCAGCATATGATCGACAAGCGCTGCATCACCTGGTGACATAATCGCTGATC
>JBJKYR010000068.1:0-21070 GCA_045560945.1 Alphaproteobacteria bacterium
TTAGCATCTGCTGGTGGTGATGCTCTACTAGTTATTGGTTATATTGATGATGGTGGAAAAGGTATGATTGAAGCATCTCTTGATTCTGGTGCTTTTGATACTTTTGTTCTATCTGATGGTATGATTGGTCAATCAATTATTGATAACATTGGTGCAGATCTTGAAGGTTCATTTGGCTCTATGCCAGGTGCAATCTCTAAAGGTTCTGCTAAATTTGGTGACCTTGCAGCTGCTAACGGTATGGATGGAAGTGCCCCTTACGTAGGAGAGTCTTATGACGCTGCTGCGATTATTGCTCTTGCAATTCAAGCTGGTGGATCTGCTGATAGAAAATCTATCTTAAGTAATATTAGTAAAGTATCTAATGCTCCTGGCGTTGTGATCAATCCAGGTCAATTAGCTTATGGTCTACAAATGTTAGCTGCTGGTAATGATATTGATTACCAAGGTGCAACTGATGTTGAATTTAACGTATTTGGTGATGCAGCCGGTGCCTTTAAGGAACTTGAAGTTTCTGGTGGTACTTTTGTAACAGTAGGTGCGCTATAATATTATTTACTAAATAACTTATTAAAAACCCAGCTTATTTAGCTGGGTTTTTTTATTAAAAATTTAAACATAGTTGTTATGAATGTCTAACTTTTTCAGGAATAATACCTTTAGGTCGGTATCGTAAAATCAGTAATAAGACCATCCCCATTAATAAATACCTGAAATATGGAACACTATCTAATAAATGTAAGCGAATAGCATTTTGTGGATCAAGTCCTGAAGTAAATAAATTAATTAAAAATGTTGTTAGTGGTGCTACTTCAATCCAAGCAAACCAAATCACAAATCCTCCAAAAATAGCACCAAGATTATTACCACTCCCTCCAACAATTACCATGATCCAAATAATAAAGGTAAAACGAAGTGGTCTATAACCAGAGGGTGTGAACAAACCATCTAACGTTACAAGCATCGCCCCTGCTACGCCTACAATTGCTGCGCCAATTACAAAAATAATTAAATGTTGTTTAACAATATCTTTTCCCATCGCGTTTGCAGAGACTTCATTATCACGGATAGCACGCATCATACGACCCCAAGGAGATATTTGTGCTTTATTGGCAAAATAGTAGATTATAATCATGACAATGAAAAATAAGATGGCATAATTGAGTTTCACAAATAAACTTGAGCTATCAATTATTAAATTATTTAACATTTCTTGTTTTTGATCAGGATCTATAATTTGATTTAGTTTTGATGAATTAAACCATGTCACCATATTGATAAACCAATCAGAAGCTTGGAGATTAATCTCATAGGGAACGGGTCTTTTAAGACCAATAACATTTTTAACACCTCGTGATAACCACTCCTCATGTTTAAGAACACTAACAACAATCTCCGATATACCAAGCGTTACAATAGCTAAATAATCAGAGCGTAAACCTAGCGCTACTTTTCCAATAAGAAATGCTACACCACCTGCAAAGAAACCTCCAACAGCCCAAGAAAAGATAATCGGTAAATTAGCTCCACCTAAAAATCCTGCTAAAGCAGGATCAACTTCTTCAATTTTACTTGTCGCATTTAGGAAGAAATATCTAATGATAATAACCCCAAAAAAAATAACTAAGCCGTTTAACCAATATTTATGAGATTTTTTTTCTACTAATTTGTTAATTAAATATACCGCTATAACTAAACCAATTAAAAAGACAAAACTTATTCCAAGTCCTGATCCACCTACGTGCCAAGCTTCTTTGATTGGTGGATACGATACAAGCACAGCTGCTAAACCGCCCATTGCTAAAAAACCCATAACACCAAAATTAATAACACCCGCGTACCCCCATGAATATTAACTCCCATCGTCATAATTGCCGAGATAATACACATATTAAGAATAACTAAACTGACTGACCACCCTTGAACAAAACCGACAATAATAAATAAAGACACCATAATGGATATTGCTGTCCATTCATATTTATCAAATCTCATTATAGAACCTTTCCTCTAAAAATACCTGACGGTCTAATTAAAAGCACAATTACAAGAATAGTAAAAGAGACTGCGAATTTATAATCAGTAGAGAGCAGTTGTACAAGACTCGATGGCTCTAAATTTTCTGGTAATAAATATTTAAAGAATTTTTTGTATGCGTATGTGACCATGATTTCTGAAAAAGCAATCACGTATCCACCAACGACTGCTCCAAAAGGACTTCCTATGCCTCCTACGATAGCAGAAGCAAATATAGGTAACACCAGATTTAAATAAATGATGGGCTTATAACTTTTATCTAAGCCATATAATGTTCCCGCCACACAAGCTAATGTTCCAACAATTAACCACGTAATAAATACAACGCGGTCAGGATTGATACCTGATAATAGTGCTAAATCTTCATTATCTGAGAAAGCACGCATTGATTTTCCAGTCTTTGTTTTTTGTAAAAACCAAAAAGTAAAAGTTAGTAGCGCAATAGTAATGAGAATAGTAATAACTTGAGAAGATTTTAAGGCTAGTCCCTCATTTAATCCTGTCATTACTTTAAATTGTTTCGCTTTCATGATGAATTTTTGTCCATCAGAAAATTTAATAGTTTCAGTTCCAACTATAATCCTAATAATCGCATTCACTACAAACATAACACCAATCGAAACCATAGCCAATACAACTGGGACACTCTTTTGTGAGCGGTAATATTTAAAGACAAATTTATCGGAGAGTAAACCTAGGACAATTGTAGCTAAAATTCCAAATGGTAATGCAATTAGTGCTGTAGGAAAAATACCTAAACCAATATTTTGTGATTGGAAAAACCATGTAAATAGAATTGTAATCATGGCACCAAATGACATTAGTTCACCGTGTGCAAAGTTAGCAAATCTTAATATAGCGTAAACAAATGTAACACCTAAGGCGCCTAATGCTAATTGAGAGCCATAGGACAATCCTGGGATGATAACAAAATTAAGGAGAACAACAATAGAATTAATAAAATCAACCATATTAACCCCCTAAAAAAGATTTTCTTACTTCAGGATTATTGAGTAAATCTTGCCCACTACCTTCTTTACTATGTTTTCCATTAACTAATACGTAACCTCTATCAGCAATGTTTAGTGCTTGTTTTGCATTTTGCTCAACCATTAAAATTCCAACACCTGTTTTCCCTACTTCAATAATTCGTGCAAAAAGCTCATCCATCACAATGGGTGATACACCAGCAGTTGGTTCATCTAGCATTAAAATTTTTGGTTTTGTCATTAACGCTCTTCCAAAAGCAACTTGTTGACGTTGACCACCTGATAATTCACCGGCATTCTGATTTCTTTTTTCTTTTAGTACAGGAAATAGATTGTAAATATCTTCAATAGTATGATGAATATCATCAGATCTTATAAATCCACCCATCTCTAAATTTTCTTCAACAGTCATTCCTGTAAAAACATTATTTGTCTGAGGGACAAAAGCTATTCCTAAATTAACACGATCTTGAGGAAGCATCAAAGTTATATCATCTTTTGCAAAACTCACTGATCCATCTGTTAATTTAAGCATTCCTAATAAAGCTTTCATTGCTGTTGATTTTCCAGCTCCATTAGGTCCAACAATGACAGCTATTTCTCCTTGCTTAACTTCTAAAGTAATATTTTTAATTATATCGACCCCACCATACCCTGCTGTTAAATTATTACCCACTAAACTAATCATTATTTTTTATTTTTTAAACCTCTACCTAAATATGCTTCTATTACTTCTTCATTTGACTTTACTTGAGAAAATTTACCCTCAAACAGTACACCTCCCTCCGCCATAACTATTACTGGGTTACAAATTTTTTCTATTAACTCCATATCATGCTCAATTACAAAAAAAGTATAATTTCTTTCTTTATTTAACCTTATTATTGCATCAGAAATTTCATTTAAAAGAGTTCTGTTTACTCCTGCTCCAACCTCATCTAATAAAACTAAATTTGCTTCAACCATCATTGTCCTACCAAGTTCCAATAATTTTTTTTGACCTCCAGATAAATTCCCAGCTATTTCTTGTGTAAGATGTTTTAAATTTAGAAATTCTATAACCTCAATTGCTTTAGCTCGAATTTCTTCTTCTTGTTGTCTAACAGCTTTATCACCAAATAATGCATAAATTAATTTTTCTCCTCGTTGATTGCCAGGAACCATCATTAAGTTTTCTAATACTGTCAAAGATGAAAACTCATGAGCAATTTGAAAAGTTCTCAAAACTCCCATATTAAACAATTCATGAGGTTTTAATCTAGCAATATTTTTATCCTCAAGATATATCTCACCAATTTCAGGCTCATAGACACCAGCAATTGTGTTAAATAACGTAGTTTTACCTGCTCCGTTTGGTCCAATTAATCCTGTAATAGAGTTTTTTTTTACTTCAAGATTAACATTGTTTACAGCTTTTAAACCGCCAAAACTTTTATTTAAATTTTTTATTTTAAGCATTGTTTAATTTTTTAAATTATAATTAAGATCAACATTTAACACTAACCCCATTGATATCATTATTGATAACATTACTGATCCACCATAAGAAATAAGAGGTAAAGGAATGCCTACAACAGGCATTAGACCTGATACCATGGCAACATTCATAAAACATAAATAAAAATATTTGATGCTACTCCTAAAGCTAGAATCTTTCCAAAGGAATGAAAACATTTAATGCTGATAAAGTAACAAACAGCTATTAACAAAACAAAAAGGAAAATAATAAATATTGTTCCTAGAAATCCAAATTCCTCTCCTATGAGAGTAAAGATGAAATCTGTTTGCTTTTCTGGAAGATATTCAAGATATGATTGTGTTCCTTGCAAAAAACCTTTCCCAGTTGAGCCTCCTGAACCAAGAGCAATTTTTGATTGAATTAATTGATAACCTTGGCCAAGAGGATCTGATTCAGGATTTAGAAATGAAATTATACGGTCTCTTTGATAAGGTTTAATAAACTGTAAAAGGATAGGTATAGAAATAATAGTAACTATAAAACCAAGTATAAATTTCCATAACCTTATTCCAACAATAAAAAAAATGAAAATACCAAGCATAATTATACTAAGTGAAGTTCCTAAATCAGGTTGTATTACAACAAAAATAAAGGGGATGATTAATATTAAGAATGGAAAAAATAAGTAGCTTATTTTTTAACATTTTCAAATTTTATATCATTATAAAATTTAGTAATAGCAATGCTAAAATAATTGTTATCTTAACAATTTCAGAGGGTTGAATGCTTAAACCAAATATTCGAATCCATCTCGTAGCCCCTTTACCAAGTACTCCAATTACCTCAACAGAAATAAGTAATAATAAACTGATTATAAATAAAAGATAACAATATTTATAAATTAATTTTATATCAATAATACTTATAACTATAGCCATTAGCAGAAAAACATAAAACCTAATTAAATGTCTAGATGCCCATGGCTGATAAGATCCATCAGCAGCAGAATACAAACCTGCTGCCCCTATAAAAGATAAAAGTATAAGCAAAAAAATAAGTAAGTAATTTAAATTTTTTAATTTTTGGAATATCATAAATTTAATTTGTGAATATAGTTAAAAACCTGTTTTGCAATTGGGGCAGCAGTAGAAGCACCTGAGCCACCGTGTTCGATTATTACAGAAATAGCATATTTTGGATCATCATATGGTATATAGCCAACGAATAGAGCGTGATCTCTGTTTTTCCATTCTTGCTCTTTTTTTCTAAACTCATCACTTTCTCTCTCTGATAAAGAAATACTTCGTACTTGCGATGTTCCTGTTTTCCCAGAAAATTTAACATCCTGTAATCGTGATTTGAAAGCAGTGCCTTTATTTTCATTAACTACATTGAACATGGCTTTTTTAATTATTTTGATTTCGTCTGAGTATTTGAAATTAGTTTTAAAATTTATATTCTTACTTTTAAGTATTGTTGGTTCTACTATTTTGCCATCAGATGCAATAATGGATGTCATTACAGCAAGTTGAAAAGGGCTTGTTAAAACAAAGCCTTGTCCTATACCTGAAATTAATGTTTCTCCAGCATACCAACTTTCACCTAACGTAGTTTTTTTCCATTTTTTTGATGGAATTATTCCTTTTTTTTGATTAGGCATCGAAATATCAAAGATCTGACCTAAACCAAAATCTTCAGCAACTTTTGCAATTTTATCTATTCCTAGTTTTTTTGATATTTCATAAAAAAATACATCGCAAGATTGCGTAATTGCATTTGTAACATCCATTTTACCATGACCATTTGTTTTCCAGCAATGGTATAATCTATCACCAAATTCAATTTTGCCACTACATGAGTGTGTTGATTTAGAACTAATAACTCCGTATTTAAGCGCAGCTATTGCTACGATCATTTTAAAAGTAGATCCTGGAGAGTATAGACCTTGAAGACTTCTATTAGTTAGTGGTGATAAAGAGTTTGATAAGATACTATCCCAATATTCCTTATTAGGTTTTTTGATTATTTTATTAGGATCATATGTTGGTGTAGAAGCCATACACAAAATTTCACCATTCTTGATATTAATTACATTAATAGACCCAGCTCTGTAAGATTGAAGTAAATTTACTGCGTATTCCTGTATGCGTACATCTAGAGATAAATAAAGTTCTTTTCCTTGTATACTATCAACTTTTGAAATTTCTCTTATTACTCTTCCTTTAGAATTTACTTCAATTTCTCTTTGTCCAGCTTTGCCTACTAGTAATGGATTAAAGGATTTTTCCAATCCTTCTTTTCCTATATCAAGATTAGGCATTTTTGAAATAAAGGGCAAGGAAAGCTCTTTTTGATTAGGTTTACTAATATAGCCTAATAAGTGGGAAAATACTTCTTTATATGGATAAATCCTTAAATGGTCTTCGGCTATAAATATTCCTTCTAGATTATATTTATTAGTTTCAATTTTTTCTAAAATTGACCATGAAATATTTTCAAATATTTTAATTTTTTCGAATTTTTTTACCTTAGAAGTCAATTCTATAATTTTTCTTCTTTTTGCAAAATCAATATCAATAAATTTGGATAATGAATTCAATGTATTGTTTATAGATTTTGTGTTTTCAGGAATTAAATAAACATCATATACTTTTTCATTATCAGCTATTAATATATTGTTTCTATCAAAAATTTTGCCTCTTAAAGGAAAAATTATTTCAAGATCTATTTGATTTTTTTTAGATAAAGTTTCATATTTAGATGAGTCTAATATTTGTATATTATATATACGCCAACCTACAGCGGTAAATAAAGAAAGTTTTAAAAGAAATAAAAAAAATGTACGTCGATTGTATGTAGTAATTTGTTTTTTTTGCTCTGAATAAAACATTACAATTTATCTATTTTAGAAAATAACAATAAAGTAGGATAAAAAATAATAATAAATGCAATAAATATCCATAACAAATTTTCAAAATTTATTGGATAATTAAATTGTAAATTAGCAATCAACGCTTCTGAAATAAACATTATAAGTGTTAAAATAAAAATAATATAAGAAACATTTCTTGAAGATAAATTAAGTAAATATTTTTTTGTAAAATAAAATAACGCAACAAATGCTAAAAATGTAATTAAGTGAGGTGAAATATTATCAACTAAAAAAATATCAAAAAAAATAGCATATAAAACAGTTACAAAAATATTAGAAAAATGAAAAAAATAAAAAAATAAATAAATTAAAGTCAAATGAAAACAAACATAAGCTAAATAATTTATAATCTCTAAATCAACAAAATAATTTACACTTGAGGAGAAAGATAAAAATAAAATACAATGATAAATAATTATTTGACTACTAAGTAGCTTTGATAACATTATTTAGTTTCAACAACTTGCACATAGTCAATGTTTTTAAAATTAACAAAAGGTAAAACATAAAAATTATTGTTTATAATCTTAACAATTTTACCAACTAAAATATTAGCAGGAAAAACTTGTGCACTTCCACTTGTAACAACTAAATCACCAACTTTTGGCATTTTCTCATCTTTCATAAAGGCGCTTACTAAATGCACACCATCATCAGCACCTCTAACAAGAGAAAGATTTTCATTAGAAATTGTTTTAATCGAAATCGAAGAATTAGGGTCTGTTAATAATAATACCTTTGAATTATTAATTGAGGTATCTACTGTTCTTCCAACAAGGCCTCTGTGGTTTATAACAGCCATTTCTTTTATAACTCCATCTTTTAGTCCAGCATTAATTTTAACCATTTTACTATACATAAAGTCATTTCTACTCAAAATAGAAGCTGTTTTTACTAAAGATAAGTTATTATTAGTAGCGTTAAGAAGTTTTTTTAACACTCTATTTTCAGAACTATTATGAATAGCTAAGGCTTGCCATTTTTTCAGGCGCATAATTTCTTCTTTAAGAATCTTATTTTCCACTTTTAAATTTCTAAATTCATAAAATTGAGTTTGTAAATTAGATGCAACTTTTAAAGGTGTTGTAACGAAAGAAGTTATTGGATGAAGATAAGTATTTGATATTGATTTAAATTTATTAATAACAAAATAATCAGATTTGGAAAATAAAATTAAAAGAAAAGACGATAAAAAAATAAAAGATAGGAATATATTTTTTATAAACCTTTTTCGAGATATTGCTTTAACTTTAAAAGATAGTGCCATGGGAATTAATCAGAAGCAAAAACATCACTAAGTTTTGATTTTTCTTCTAATGCTTTGCCTGTCCCCATAACTACACATAAAAGTGGATCTTCAGCAATTGAAATAGGTAAGCTAGTCGCTCTTCTCAAAACCTTATCTAAATTACCAAGTAAAGAACCTCCACCTGTCATCATAATGCCTCTCTCTACTATGTCAGCTGAAAGTTCGGGAGGTGTTTGCTCAAGAGCTCTTTTAATTGTATCAATAATTTGTGCCACAGGTTCAGCTAGAGCTTCTGATATTTGTCGTTGCGAAATTGAAATTTCTTTAGGTAAACCTGTTATTAAATCTCTCCCTTTTACATTCATTGATAATCCATCACCATCATCTGGTGGGGAGGCAGAACCTATTTCTTTTTTCATTCTTTCTGCAGTTGTTTCACCAATAGCTAATTTATGTGTTGAGCGCATGTATTCAGTTATCGCTTCATCAAATTTATCTCCTGCAGATTTAACTGATGTAGCATGTACAACGCCTCCAAGAGATAGGACGGCAACCTCTGTAGTGCCACCCCCAATATCAACAATCATAGATCCAGTAGCTTCTGCAACAGGAAGACCTGCTCCGATTGCAGCGGCAACGGGTTCATCAATTAAAAAAACTCTTCTTGCACCTGCAGCATCCGCAGATTCTCTTATTGCTCTTCTCTCAACATTAGTTGCACCAGTTGGAACACATATAACAATCTGAGGGTTAGATAAAGTTCTTCCTTTATGTACTTTTTGAATAAAACTTTTAATCATTTGCTCAGCAACTTCAAAATCAGCAATAACACCATCTTTCATAGGTCTAATAGCTTTAATTTTACCAGGCGTTCTACCTAACATCTGTTTTGCTTCATTACCTACTGCTAATACTTGTGTTCTTCCTTGATCTTCAATTGTTGCTACAACAGAAGGTTCATTTAAAACAACGCCTTCACCCTTAACATAGACAAGTGTATTGGCTGTTCCAAGATCTATTGCCATATCTTTTGAGAAGATACTAAAAAATTTATCTATAACCATACTCTCCTATACTCCTTCTATTTTGATTTCTGCAGATTTTTTTACAATTGATTTAGTTTTTTTAAATAATAATCTATTTAATGCACTTATATAAGCTTTAGCAGATGCAACAATAATATCAGGATCACTTCCTTTAGCTTGAGAAGATAAATCGTCATCTTCTAAACGAACTGTTACCTCGCCTTGGGCATCAGTGCCAGCTGTGATAGCATTAACTTGATATAGCTTTAACTTAAAATTAGTAGAAGTAAGTTTTTTAATTGCATTAAATGTAGCGTCAACAGGACCATTACCAAAATCTTTAATAAATTTTAACTCTTCATTCATTTCTATTTTTAAGTTAGCTTCATGTTTTTTTACAGAGCCTGCATTAACATCTAAAGATACAAATTTTATGTGTTCATCATAAGATGCTGATCGATCTTCAGCTATGGCAATAAGATCTTCTTCAAAAATTTCTTTTTTCTTATCAGCTAAATCTTTAAACCTTCCAAACAATTCCATTAATGCATTGTCTCCAGGTTCATAACCTAATTCTTTTAATTTTTCTGAAAAAGCATGCTTCCCTGAATGTTTTCCTAATACTAATGAAGATTTATTTAGTCCAATAGACTCAGGAGTCATAATTTCATATGTACCAGCATGTTTAAGCATTCCATCTTGATGAATACCAGCTTCATGGGCAAAAGCATTCGCTCCCACAATTGCTTTATTTGGCTGTACAGGAAATCCAGTAATTGAAGAAACTAATCTAGAGGCTTTCATAATAAGATCAGTTTTTATATTTGTATGATAAGGCATCAAATCTTTTTTTACTTTTAAAGTCATAACTATTTCTTCCAGAGATGAATTACCTGCTCTTTCTCCCATACCGTTTATTGTGCATTCAACCTGTCTGGCCCCTTCTTTAATTGCAGCCACATTATTTGCTGTGGCTAATCCAAGATCATTATGAGTATGGGTTGATAAAATTGCCTTATCTATATTTGGCACATTATTTTTTACATTTTTAAAAATTTTACCAAACTCTTCTGGTAATGTATATCCTACAGTATCTGGAATATTAATTGTGGATGCACCACAATTAATTGCAAGTTCAATGCATTTATAAAGAAATTCTAATTCTGATCTACCACCATCTTCACAACTCCACTCAATATTTTCACATAAATTTCTTGCATGAGATACAGTCTGATTAATTGCTTCCAATACTTCTTCTTCAGTTTTTTTAAGTTTATACTTCATATGAAGTGGGCTAGTTGCTATAAAAGTATGTATTCGAGGTGATTTTGCATGCTGAACAGCTTCCCAAGCTCTATCAATATCTTTTAAACTAGCTCTTGCTAGACCAGCTATTGTTGAATTTTTAACTTGTTTACTTACTTCTCTGACAGCTTCAAAGTCTCCATTTGATGCAACAGGAAACCCAGCTTCAATAATATCCACTTTCATGGAATCTAAAACTTCAGCAATTTGTAGCTTCTCATCTAAATTCATAGATGCTCCTGGTGATTGCTCACCATCTCTTAAAGTTGTATCAAATATATAAATTTTCTCAGTCATTCTTTTCTATTATACATTAAAAAACCTATAAAAAAACTTTCATCTAGTTTTTAGATTTATCAACCATTTTTCCTTCTGCAATCCATGGCATTAAAGTTCTGAGCTTTTCTCCCACAGCCTCAATTGAATGCTCAGCTTGTTGCTTTCTCATTAACTTAAATTTTGTCTGACCACTTTTATGTTCATCCATCCACTCTTTAGTAAATTGACCTGATTGAATTTCTGCAAGAATTTTTTTCATTTCTTTTTTTGTTTCATCCGTAATCAATCTAGGACCTCTGGAATAATCTCCATATTCAGCAGTGTTCGAAATTGAATAACGCATATTAGCCATCCCGCCTTCGTATAAAAGATCAACGATTAGTTTAACTTCATGAAGACATTCAAAATATGCCATTTCAGGAGCATATCCAGCTTCAACAAGAGTTTCATAACCTGCTGTAATTAAATGAGTCAACCCTCCACACAATACAGATTGCTCTCCAAATAAATCAGTCTCACACTCTTCTTTAAAAGTTGTTTCAATTATACCAGCCCTTCCACCACCAACACCTGAAGCATATGCAATAGCAATATCTAAAGCATTTCCTGATGGATTTTTATCAACAGCAACAAGACAAGGTACTCCTGCTCCTCTTTCATATTCAGCACGAACAGTATGACCTGGTCCTTTTGGTGCAATCATAATTACATCAATACCTTCTGCTGGTTGTATCAAATCAAAATGAATGTTTAAACCGTGTGCAAAAGCAAGTGCTGTACCTTCTTTAATATTAGTTGCAATTTCGTTATTATAAATATCTGATTGAAGTTCATCAGGAGTTAACATCATAATTATATCAGCCCAATCAGCTGCTTCAGTAGGATTCATAACTTCAAAATTTGCATTTTTGGCCTTTTCTCTTGTTGCTGAGTCTTCTCGAAGTGCAATAGATACGTTTTCAATGCCGGAGTCTCTGAGGTTCATCGCATGAGCATGACCTTGACTGCCATAGCCTACAATGGCTATTTTTTTATTTTTTATTAAATTAAGATCTGCATCTCTATCATAATATACTCTCATTATTCCTCCTTAGTATTCTTATAGGTTGATATTGCTACTGGACCACTCCTGACAATTTCAATTTTAGTAATTTGATTTACGTCTTTTATAAATCGATTAATTCTCTCTGAAGCCCCTGCAATTTCAAAAATTACATAATTATTTTCATTTTCAATTCTTCTCGCTCGGTAGAAATCACATACTTCATAAATTTTCTTTTTATTCGAATCATTAAGATCAATATTAATCAAAGCTACTTCCGCTTCAACTGAACTTCCTTCTTCATCTAAATTGGAAACACTATGGACAGGAACAATTCGCAAAAGTTGTTTTTCTATTTGACTAACTACTTCTGACGTCCCTTCAGTAACAATCGTAATTCTTGAAAGATGCTCATCATTACTAACTTCAGCAACATTTAAGCTTTCTATGTTATATCCTCTCCCAGAAAACATTCCAATCACTCTTGCAAGAACACCTGGTTCATTATCAACAAGTACTGTTAGAATATGTCTTCTTGACACAGCAGTAGTCTCAGGGCTATCGTATACAGACTTATTCATTATACTAAAATTTTACCTTTCTCAGCTGAGAGTTTATCCTGTTTTTGATCCTTACTAAGAACCATCTCATTATGAGCAGAACCACTCTGAATCATTGGGAAGCAATTTTCCTCTTTACTTACCCAGATATCAGCAATAACCGTTTTATCTGTATTAATCATTTCATTAATAACACCATCAAGCTCTTTAGGTTTTTTTGCTCTAAGACCAATGGCTTTATAACTCTCTGCCAACTTAACAAAATCTGGCAGACTGTCCGTATAACTTTCTGAATATCTACCTCCATGTAAAAGCTCCTGCCATTGTCTTACCATGCCCATATATTCATTGTTAAGAATAAAAATTTTTACAGGCAATCTGTATTGTACAGCTGTACTCATTTCTTGAATATTCATAAGAATTGATGCATCACCAGCTACATCAATGACCAATGCATCTGGATTAGCTACTTGTGCTCCAATAGCTGCTGGAAAACCATATCCCATTGTTCCTAATCCGCCTGAGGTGAGCCATCTATTTGGTTTTTCAAATTTATAATACTGAGCAGCCCACATTTGATGTTGACCAACTTCTGTAGTGATAAATGTTTTCTTATCTTTAGTTAATTCATATAATCGTTGGATAGCATACTGTGGTTTTATTTCTTTTTCATTGTTTGTAAAATGCAAGCAATCTATTTTTTTCCAATTATTAATTTTATCCCACCATAATTTCAGATCAGATTGATTTGTTTTTAAATTATTTTCTTTCCAAACCTTTATAATTCTCTTTAAAATACTTGTAACATCGCCAACAACTGGCACATCAACTTTTATTGTTTTATTAATATTACTCTCATCAATATCAATATGAATTTTTTTAGAATTTGGAGAGAATGCATCAAGCCTTCCTGTTACCCTATCATCAAAACGTGCCCCAATGTTAATCAATAAATCACATTCATGCATCGCCATATTAGCTTCATACATACCGTGCATCCCAAGCATTCCTAGTGAGTTGCAATGTGAGGATCCAAGAACACCTAAGCCCATTAACGTCATGGTAGCTGGTGCTCCTGTCGTTTCAACAAATTGTGAAACTAGCTCTGAAGCTTTTGGTCCAGAGTTAATACATCCACCACCTATATAAAAAATAGGTTTTTTTGCTTTTGATATTAAATTAACAACTTCATTAATTTTTTCATCATTCTTGAAAATCTCTGGTTCAAATAATCTATGTGATGGAATAATTATTTTTTCTTTTTGTGTATAATTTCCTTTTGCAAACTGAACATCTTTTGGAATGTCAATTAAAACAGGACCTGGTCTTCCATCTTTAGCTATTGTAAAAGCTTCATGAAAAACAGGTGATAATTTATTTGGATCTTTAACTAAATAATTATGTTTAGTACAAGGTCTAGTAATTCCTGTAGTGTCACATTCTTGAAATGCATCACTTCCAATTAAATGTTGAGGTACTTGACCGGTGATACAAACAATTGGAATACTATCCATCATAGCATCTGTTAAGCCTGTGACTACATTTGTTGCCCCTGGACCAGACGTAACTAATACTACACCAACTTTACCTGTTGAGCGTGCATATCCTTCAGCCGCATGAATTGCACCACCTTCTTGGCGTACTAAAACATGTTTAATAGAATTTTGTTTAAATAAGGTATCATATATTGGTAAAACTGCCCCACCAGGATAACCAAATACTACCTCAACCCCTTGATCTACAAGTGATTGTAATACAATTTCTGCCCCTGTCATTTCTTGTTTCATTGCCAAGATCTCATAGGCTGTGGATAAAATAAAATCAATAATTTAGTTTAAAATCAGTCAATTTTAATAGAATTAATATCAATTTCGATAGGAAATTTATCAAATTGGTGAAAAATATCTAAATTTGTCGAATTCCACCAGGTATGTTGCCTTTTTACATAGTTCCTCGTGACCTGTTGTCCCTTGCTAATACACTCCTCTAAACTAATTTCATTTCTTAAAAATTTTATTATTTCTGGAACACCATGAGCTCTCATTACAGGTAGTGAATCATTTAGATTAAGATCTAATAAATTTTTTACTTCTTCAATCGCTCCGTCATTAATCATTTTTATAAATCGAGAATTAACAATTTGATAATTTTTTTCTCTATTTGGCAAAAATAAAATTATTTTAAAATCTAAATTTTCTATAAATTTTTTATTTTCATTTAATTTCCATTCACTAAATTTTTTACCTGTTGACTCGTATACTTCCCAAATCCTTCTTAATCTTAAAGTATCATTAGAATTTACTTCTTTAAGGGATCTGGGATCAAATTTTTGTATTTGAGTTATTAAAAAACCTTTACCAAATTCCTTAATTATTTTTTTCTGATTCATTTTTAATACTTTCAGGAATTGCTGGAATATCAATTAACCCATTAATTAATGTATGAGCATATAAACCTGTACCCCCAACTAATATTGGATTTGAATTTCTGTCAAAAGTTTCGTTAATAATTTTAGCAGCATCATTGCACCACTTTTCAACATTGTATCTCTCTACCCCATTAACATAACCATACAAATAGTGTTCTATATTTTGCATTTCTTTTTTATTTGGTCGCGCTGTAAGTATCTCTAAATTTTTATAAACCTGCATACTGTCAGAATTTATTACAACACCATTTATTTTTTTTTGCTAAATCAATTGAAAATTTAGATTTACCAGAGGCGGTTGGACCAGCTATCAAGTATATAGTTTTTATCAATTAGAAATAAATTTAATTGTTATCCAGCTCGTTTCATCTTCTCTTTGAATTTTTAATAAAAGAGATGATCTTCCAGTTTTTTTATATTTTTCAATAATGGAAATAAAAGATATTGATGAATCTATTAATTCTCGGTTAACTTCTAATATAATATCACCTTCTTGCAATTTGATGTTATCATTATCTACTTTACTGACCAAAACACCTTTAGAATCTTTGCTATCAATAACTGCTATTCCTAAAGATTTAATTATTTTTTCTTTTGATTTATTTTCTTTTTGTTGTGAATTATTTTTAACATAAGTTTGTTCAGGCAATTCACCTAACTCAACTTGAACAATAATTTTTCTATTTTTACGCCAAACTTCAACCTTAGCTAATGATCCTACATCAGCCTCTGCTACAACTCTAGGTAAATCTGTCATTTTGATAATTTCAATGTCGTTAAACTTTAATATTACATCGCCAGCTTCTATGCCCGCTTTCTTTGATGGTCCTTTAGGATTTACATTTGAAACAAATGCCCCTTTTTCATTTTCAAGACCTAAGCTTTCTGCAAAATCTTTTGAAACTGGTTGAATTTGCACTCCTAACCAACCTCTTTTTGTTCTTCCAAAATCTTTAAGTTGTTGAACTATTTTTTTGGCGCTATTTGAAGGTATTGCAAAACCTAAACCGATGCTACCTCCAGTCTGTGAAATTATTGCCGTATTAATACCAATAACCTTACCTTCAATATTAAAAAGAGGTCCTCCTGAATTTCCTCTATTTATAGAAGCATCAGTTTGTAAAAATTTTACATAGGGACCACTACCTCTTAAGTCTCTTGAAATTGCTGAGATAATACCTGCTGTAACAGTACCTCCTAAATTAAGAGGGTTGCCTATTGCAATTGACCAATCTCCCACTCTCATAGATTCAGAGTCACACCCCATTCAACAGCTGTAAGTATAGTTGTGCCAGGATCTATTTTTAAAACTGCTAAATCTGCTTTGGGATCTCTTCCTAATAATTCTGCGGTAAATTCTTTTTGATTTGACAATATAACTGTTATTTCATCCGCCCCTTCAATTACGTGATTATTTGTTACTATAATGCCGTCTTTACTAATTATAAAACCAGAGCCAAGACCTGTTATAGGTCTTTGTGATGGTGAATTTCTTCTTTCATTTTCAAAGTAATCTTTAAAAAATTCATCAAATGGTGATCCTTCTGGAAATTGAGGCATCTGGTTTTGTGAATTATTATTTTCAACAATTGTTGTAGAAGCAATACTTACTACTGCAGGTGAGAGATTTTCTACCAAATCAGCAAAACTACTTGGATGAGACTGTGATAAAGTTGAAAATGTTATGATAAATAAAATAAAAAGACTAGATAGTATTTTACTCATTAAAGATCCCCATAAAATCTAAAAGTGAAATAAATAAGGCATGCACCAAGTATTAGCATCAATAAAGATATAGTCTTTATTTTTTGCGGATCAACCTTGGATAACTGTTCAAATAAAGATTTTAAATTACTTGCTAGAAAAAAATATAGTAGACCTTCAAAGAAAAGAAGTAAGCCAATACCCAATAAGAGTAATTTCAGCATTAGTTTTCTATTTCAATTTCTCCAAAAAACTTTTCACAAACTTGTCCTGGTGCAATTACCATTGACATGTCTGTATCACCAAATGTATCCTTACAAGCTTGCATAGTTCTTAAAAAATCAAAAAATTCTTCATCAAGGCTATAGGCATCTGCAAGAATTTTATTTTTACCAGCATCACCTTCACCTCGTAGAATCGAGGAAGTTCTTTCTGCTTCAGCTATAATAACAGTTTGCTGTCTATCTGCAGATGCGACAATTTCTTTAGAGAGCTCTTCCCCTTCTGCCCTTAAAAGATTTGCTTCTTTCTCTCTTTCAGATCTCATTCGCTGATATACGTTATTAGAAACTTGTTCAGTTAAATCTGTTCTTCCAATTCTTATGTCAATAATTTCAACACCGAATGATTCTTCATTTGATAAAATTTGTTCTTGAATTTCGTTCATTATGTTAACTCTTTCCTCACTTAAAAGAGACGTCAAAGAATATTGTGCGATTACACCTCTAACAGAAGCATTAATAATTCTACCAAATCTATCTGAAAATGTTGCTTCATTTCTTACAGTTTGAAAGAATTTAAGAGGATTAACAATTCTGTATCTAGCGAATGAATCAACTATAATTCTTTTTTGATCTGATAAAATCATTTCTTCAGGCTGTGGGTCAAGGTTAAGTAATCTTGAGTCTAAAAATACTGCATCTTGAATAAATGGAATCTTAAATTGTAGTCCTGGTTTTGTTATTACTTTTCTAGGATCACCAAACTGTAATACAATTGCCTGTTTTGTTTCATTAACAATAAAAAACGCACCAGTAAATGTAAGAAAACCAATAAATAACAAAAGTATTATTATAATATTTTTAGGAGTAAATTTCATTAGTTACTGTTTCCTTTTTTTAATTCGTTTAATGGGAGATATGGAACCACACCCTGCCCTCCAGCATCATCTAGAATAATTTTATTTTTTCCTTCCAGAACTTCTCTTAAAGTTTCAAGGTATATTCTTCTTCTTGTTACTTCTTTTGCATCTTTATAACTATTGTAAACATCGATGAAATTTTGGGCTACACCCTCAGCTTGTTTAACAACCTGTTCTTTGTAAGCTCTTGCATTTTCAACTAATTTGGCAGCCTCACCACGAGCATTGGGAACAATCCTGTTAAGATATGAGTTTGCTTCATTAACTAATCTTTCTTTGTCCTGACGAGCTCTTTGAACTTCATCAAAAGCATCAATAACTTGAGAAGGTGGTTCAACACTTTGTAATTGCACTGATTGAATTAGCACACCACTTTCATAGCTATCAAGAACATCTTGAAGCCCATTTCGAACAACTTGTTCTACTTCTTGTCTACCTTCAGTCAAAAGGAATTGAAGATCTCTTTGACCTACTACCTCTCTTACAACACTCTCAGCCATATCCTTAACAGTAAGTTCAGGATTTCTTAATTTAAAAAGAAAGTTTCCAGCATCTTTTATTCTATATAAAACGGTAAAAGCAACATCTGCAATGTTTTGATCGCCTGTTAACATTAAACTTTCTTCATTCACTTTTCTTTCAGCATTTGTATTGGCAGAGAAACCTAAATCACTTGCACTTCTGAAGCCAACATTAATTTTTCTAATAACTTCAACTTTGGGAGTGATTGTTTGTCCTATTGGAGAAGGAAAAAAATAATGAAGACCAGGTTCAGTTGTTTTATTATTCCATTTACCGAATAGAAGTTCAACGCCTTGTTCATCTGGCTCGACTCTATAGAAGCCTGTAGCAAGCCATATTAAAATCCCAATTAAAATCAAAAGTGAAATATTTCTTGGTCCACCAATTTTAAATTTTCCAAATCTATCGCGAGCTTTTTTGAGAGAATCTTCAAAATCCATGTTATTATTGGATCCACCACCACCCCACGGATTATTACTGTTACCGCCAGAACCCCATGGGTTATTGTCATTGTTATTTTTATTCAAATTCATATAATATTAGGTAAAATGAAATATTGTACTATCATTTTTTAAACTAATTACTAAGTTATATTTGGGTAAAAATTCAAAAATCAAGTATGTCTGATAAAATTTTACAATCAATCTTTGAATTTACAAAAAATTATAAAGATCCTGTGAACAATAATCCTCTAGATCAAAAAAATTCCAATATTCAAGTAGTTGAAAAGGATGGAAATGTTAATATAATTTTATCAATTACTCATCAATATCTTGAAGAATATCAAAAATTAGCAGCCATATTTAAAGAGGAATTGGTCAAGTTAGAACAAATTCTATCTATAAACATAGCACTTACCTCAGAAAAACAAGAAAGTAGCTCTAAAAAAAGTCAAAGTAGATTCCAAATAGATTCAAAAGATATAATTGCTGTTGCAAGTGGTAAAGGAGGGGTGGGCAAATCAACCTTTGCAGTTAATTTAGCAGTTGCAATGAGTGAGTTGGGGGGAAAGGTTGGTATTTTAGATGCTGATATTTATGGACCAAGTGTTCCAAGAATGATGGGTATTTCAGGAAAACCTAAAATAAGTCAAAATAAAAAATTAATTCCTTTAGAGAGATACGGAATTAAATGTATGTCAATTGGTTTTCTTGTCAGTGAAGAAACGCCAACTATTTGGCGAGGACCAATGATAATGAAGGCATTAGATCAAATGTTTAATGGTGTTGAGTGGGGTAAATTAGACTATCTTATTATTGACCTTCCACCAGGTACAGGTGATGCACAAATAACTCTTGCGCAAAACTCAAAACTATCAGGGTCTATAATAATATCAACTCCACAAGATGTTGCTCTAACCGATGCTCGCAAAGGTATAAATATGTTTAAAAAAGTCAATGTGCCAATATTAGGATTGGTAGAAAATATGAGTTATTTTATATGCGATAACTGTAACGAAAAACATTTTATTTTTGCTAATAACGGAGCAAAAAAAGAAGCAGAAAAATTTCAGATACCTTTTCTGGGATCACTTCCTATTGATAAAGAGTTAAGAATTCAATCAGATGAAGGTAGACCTGCTTGTATTGATAAACCAGATGGTGATATTGCAAAACAATATTTAGAAATAGCTAAGTCAATATTTTAATTCTAAACATTCATTGGTGCCACAATTTTAGGATGATGTTCATAATTAATTAATTCAAAATCTGAAGTCTTGTATTCATTAATTTTTTTTTGTTCAAATTGTAAGCTTGGATGTGTCTTTGGCTCTCTTGTTAATTGAATTTTTACTTGATCAAAATGTTCTTCATATATATGGAAATCTCCTAAAGAAAGAATAAATTCCCCAACTTGGTATCCGCATTCTTTGGCAAGAATATGAATTAAAAGACTGTAACTAGCTATGTTAAATGGAACTCCTAAAAACATATCGCAGGAACGTTGATATAATTGACAACTAAGTTTGTTATTAGAAATGTAAAACTGTGAAAAAGCATGGCATGGAGGAAGAGACATTTCGTCTAACTCAGCAGGATTCCAAGCAGTTAGGATATGTCTCCTACTATTAGGATTTTGCTTTAAACCCTCTATCAAATTTACTATTTGATCAACTCCATTAAAGTTTCTCCATTGTACTCCATATATTCTTCCAACATCACCTTTAAATTTTGATTTATTTTTCCAATAATCAGCATTTGCATTTTGAGTCCAAATAGTCTTTTTATCTTCTAAATTTGCTTTTGTGTCCTCATATTGAATTTCAGCAAGCCTTCTCTCGTCATTTGATCCTTCTAAAAACCATAATAACTCTGATACAACAGCTTTCCATGCAAGCTTCTTAGTTGTAACTGCAGGAAATCCATCTTCTAAATTAAATCGCATTTGATATCCAAAT